>JAVXFE010000051.1:0-9963 GCA_036658075.1 Oscillospiraceae bacterium | reverse complement strand
GATGGTGGATGACTCAACCAATTTTTGATAATGCGGGAATATTATCCGTTGGGTATAGTTATGAAAACATGCTAATGACAGAGTATTATAATGCCTCGGGTTCTACATATTGGGGAATGAAAATTTTCTTGCCTCTTGCACTCGATGAAAATCATCCGTTTTGGAAATCAAAAGAAGAACCGCTGCCAACATTATCAAATATTTATCTTCAAAAGGAACCTAGGATGGTTTTATCCAGAAATGAAGAACAAAATCATATTATAGCGTTTACGTCCGGTCAAAGTTGGGACCCTGAAAATGCGAATAATTTTGCAAAATATGGGAAGTTTGCATATTCAACCGTTTTTGGATTCAGTGTATCAAAAGGTGGATATGGCTTGGAACTTGGAGCATATGATTCAACGATTGCCGTAAGTCGTGGCGATGAATATTACCGTTCAAGAGATGTTCTTGAGGATTATAGTGTTTCGACCGACTTTTTATATTCAGAGTGGAAACCATGGGAAGATGTAGATGTTAAAAGTTGGATAATCCCAGGGAATCCGTGGCATGTACGAATTCATAAGATAGAAACAAAAGAAGCTTTACATATAGCGGATGGTGGATTTGCTATAAAACGTTCTGAAAATATTAAAAATTTAACCGAAGGAATTGATATGTTTTCGGAAAATGAAGGCACAATTATAAAATATCCATGGGCAAGTAGTGGTGCAATTAATCTTTATGGCAATTCCGATTTTGAGATTATACGCCCTGAACCTTGCACGAACTTGTTGAATCCTCGGACATATATACCAACATTAAAGAGCGAGATTAATGCTGGAACGACGATATTAATTAGTGGATTTTTCGGTGGATACACACAAAGTGATATGCTTAAATGGAATAATAAGCCTAATGTTGATATACATGACAAGTTAATTGTTGTAGAAACCGAAAATGGAAAAGTTGAAATTGAAATTTGATATAAAACAAGGGTATAAACCATTAAAAACAGTGGTTTATACCCTTGTTAATTAAATATAATTAGGTTAAGCTATGAATTTATCATTTTCACTATATCACGTTTTAATCTTACCATAATTCTCTTTTCTAGCCTTGAAATATAAGATTGTGATATTCCTAGCATATCTGCAACTTCTTTTTGTGTTTTTTCCTCGCCATATTTTGTATTTATTCCAAATCTTAATTCCATAATACTTTTTTCTCGTATAGACAATTTATCCATTGCCAGATGTAAAAGTTGCTTGTCGGTTTCATCTTCAATTCCCTTTGGGGTTATGTTTTCATCGGTACCTAAAATGTCAGATAAAAGCAATGCATTTCCATCCCAGTCTACATTTAACGGTTCATCGATAGACATTTCAATTTTATTGTTACTATTTTTACGCAAGTGCATAAGAATTTCATTTTCTATACATCTTGATGCGTATGTTGCAAGTTTAATATTTTTGTCTGATTTAAATGTATTTATTGCTTTTATAAGCCCTATTGAACCAATTGAAATTAAATCTTCAATATCTATGCCTGTGTTTTCAAATTTTCGTGCAATATATACCACAAGCCGTAAATTTCTCTCTATTAAAGTTCTTTTAACATTTGTAGTATCTAATTCATTTGCTAATTTTGAAATCAGCTCAAATTCTTCAGTGCGACTAAGCGGCGGTGGCAAAGGCTGACTTCCACCAACATAGAAAACATAATTTCCAATAATTTTTCTTATAAAATATGTAAATCTTTTAAAATTTTCTTTGATACTGATAATTACTTTTAACATTTCTATTCCTCCGCCATAAATTTTAATTATTCAATAATATTAAGATTGTACATTCATTATAACGCTAAGAGTATGTATTTTATGTCAAAATTTGTGACTTGATTTAAATATTTAAAAAAACGGTAATTTGCACAATAATATTTGCATCAAAGATGCTTTTATGCTTGACATGACAGCATAAGTTGTATATAATGTAATGAAACAAAATAAAGATATGAACGGAGATTGAATATGAATAATAAATTTATAAAAACAACGGCTGCAATTATGGCAGCTGTTAGTGTATGTGCTTTTGCTGGGTGTGGAAATAAAGAGGCAGCCACAACGGGTAATGGTTCAGCTACTGAAGCAACAGATAAAAAAGATAATAAAGCAAATACAAAAGCTGTTGCAAAGGTTAATGATACTGAAATCACAGCTGAAGATTTTTCATACTATGTGTTTGTAGCGTCTCAAATGAAAATTCGTGAATTATATCCTGAATTCACCGGTGATATGAAAACTGTGGATTTTAAGAAAAAAATGGAAGATGGCAAAACTCTTGAAGAATCAATATTAGAAACAGCGATACAAAAAGCTATTGATGCTATTGTTTTGATGGAAAAAGGTATTGCAAACGGGTTTGTATGGGGCGAAGCTGAAGACAAAAACATCACAGATCAAGTTGATTCTTTTCTACAAAGTGGAGGAGAAGCACAATTCCTTGAAATGGCAAAATCTATGGGTATAAAATCGGTTGAAAGTTATAAAAAATTATACAGACAATCCATGATATCTGAAGGCGTTTTAAAAGATATTAGTGAAAACAAAGATAAATACATAAAAGATGCTGAAGAGTTAAAGAAACATAAAAGTACCAAAGGTGCAACAGCACAACATGTTTTAATTAATAAAGAAAGTACAAAAACTGATAATCCGGAAGCTTTAGCAAAAGAAGTTTGTGAAAAGGCGAAAAAAGGTGAGGATTTTGCAGCTTTAATTACTCAATATAATGAAGACCCTGGTGCTACACCAGCAGGTTATACATTTGGACCTGGTGAAATGGTTAAAGAGTTCCAAGATGCTGCATTTGCTCTTGATATTGATGGAATTAGTGACGTTGTTAAAACTGATTATGGATTCCATGTTATTAAGCGTTTGCTCGGTGGCTATGAAGTTTTAGCTAAATGGACAGAAGAATGCAAAATAGAGAAAAACGATTCTGCAATCAAAAAAACTGATGTATCTGGAATCGTTACAGAAGGCATTGAAGCTCAAAAGAAGATTCAAGCAGCACAAGCCCAAGCTCAAGCAGCACAACAACAAGTTGAATCCGGAGCTGCACAAGCAGGTCAACCTGCTGCACAGCCTGCCGCACAACCTGCAGGAGAATAGGAGAACTTTTTATGAATACAAAAATTAATGTTGAAATGGAAAACGGAAATAATTTCATAATTGAACTTATGCCTGAGTTTGCACCAAAAACAGTTGAAAATTTCATAAAATTAGCATCTAAAGGATTTTATGACGGAGTTACTTTCCATCGTGTAATTGATGGATTCATGGCACAAGGTGGCGACCCGGAAGGTACAGGAATGGGTGGCGCAAAAGAAAATGTAGTTGGAGAATTTAGTGGGAATGGTTTTAGTGATAATACTTTATCTCATACTCGGGGTGTTATTTCTATGGCACGTTCGACAAATCCTGATTCTGCAAGCAGCCAATTCTTTATATGTTATGGGGACGCTGATTTTCTTAATGGTCAATACGCAGCTTTTGGTAAGGTTATAGAAGGAATGGAAACGGTTGATGGGTTCCTTGATATCAAGCGTGTAGGTCCTGAAGGTGGAACGCCAACACAGCCTATTGTTATAAAGAAAATGACGGTTATTCAATAATTTTTAGGAGTGGCATAATTTTGCCACTCCTTTTGTTAAAAGATGCTTGAATTTATGACTGGAGGTAACGAAAATTGAATATCGAAATTCCAAGTCAAGTTGAAAAAATATTAAAATTGCTTGAATTATCAGGATATGAGGCGTACATAGTCGGCGGTTGTGTTCGTGATAGCATTCTTGGAATAACTCCTAATGATTGGGATATAACCACCGTTGCCATTCCCAGTCAAATTATTGATGTTTTTAAAAATTATCGCACTATAAAAACTGGGATTAAACATGGCACGGTTTCTGTTGTTATGGATAAAATGTGCGTTGAAATTACCACGTATCGAACGGAAACGGCGTATTCGGATAATCGTCATCCAGATGTTGTTAATTATGTATCATGCATAAATGATGATTTAAAACGTCGTGATTTTACAATCAATTCAATGGCATATAATCCCCAATCAGGGCTTTTAGATATTTTTAATGGGTTTAGTGATATCCAAAATAAAATTATTCGTTGTGTTGGAAATCCCGATGAACGATTTAAAGAGGATAGTCTTAGAATTCTAAGATGCATTAGATTTTCAGCTTGCTACAATTTTAATATTGAGAAAAATACTAAAAAATCAATACATGATAATGCAAAATCAGTAACTAATATTTCAGTTGAGAGAATTATTTCCGAATTCAATAAATTTATCATTTGTGACTCTGTATCTGAATTGCTAAATGAATATGTAGATGTTTTCGTTTGTATAATTCCGGAAATTATAGATATGGTCGGGTTTGAGCAATTAACCCCATATCATAACCTAGATGTTTGGAAACACACGCTAAAGGCTATTAAAAATATTGATGGAAAAAGGGAATTACGACTCGCTGTATTATTGCACGACATTGGGAAACCGAAAGCATTTACTGTTGATAAAAGAGGTATTGGTCATTTTAATAATCATGCAAAAATCAGTGCTGAGATGACACGAAAAATTTTAAAACGCCTGCATTACGATAATAATACAATTGATAATGTTGAATTATTGGTTAAATATCATAACGATAATATTAATAATAACAAAAAAGAAATAAAACATTGGCTTAATAAAATAGATATTGAACTTTTTAAAAAACTTGTTTATGTAAAAATTGCTGATACAAAAGCAAAAGAGCCAAAATTTCAAGAAATAAATCTAGAAAAATATTATAACGTTTTGAAAACTCTAAACGAAATAGTAATGCGTGATGAATGCTTTTCTATAAAAAAATTAGCAATTAATGGTGATGATTTGATTTCCTTAGGGTTAATTCCGGGAAAGCAGATTGGCAAAACACTAGAAAGGTTAATTGATGATGTTATTGAAGAAAATGTTAAAAACACAAAGGAAGAATTGATTGCATACGTTGAAAATCAGATAAATAATGATATAAAAATTTAAAAAATAATATTTATCTGTATTTTAATAAAATATAGTTGATTTTTTCGGAAATTAACTATATAATAGTATAATAGAGGATGAATAGGAGGCTAAACAATATGAATCATGTATATTTGATTGGAATTCACTTAGGAATGTCAAATCTTTCAGCAGTATTGATTGATGCAAAAGATGGACGAGAAATTTCAAATGGAAGTGTATCCAGCGATATAATAGGTAATGGGGAGAATCCTATTTCGATACGCATACAATTGATTTCATCACTGTTTAAAAATTCAAGTATTTTACCTAGTGATGTTATTGGGATTGGGATTGCTACTGCAAAATCTTTAGAACCTACTATAATTTCAAATGGAAAGCTTATCCCTGAAATAGCCGATGCAATCGGGTTTAATAGAGATATAATCGTTACTGCTAATCATATTGATATGCAAGTCTCACTTCTTGCGGTTGGCATTGTAGAAAGTGCTAAGATGCTTATGATTATGGGTGAAACTACATATAATGTCATTTTAGATAATAATAACAACCCAACACAAAAACTTTTAGGTGCAGTAAGAACTGATGTTGCTCCGGGATATACTTGCTATGAAATCGAACAATCTAGCGTTGGAGACCACTTTGACTGGTTTGTTAAAAATTGTGTTCCTGAGAGTTATTATCGTGAGGCTTCGGCCCTAGAAATGACAATCCACCAACTTTTGCGCTCTAAGGCAGAATTGCAAAAAGTTGGTGAAAGTGGACTTTTGGCTTTAGATTGGTGGAATGGAAATAAAGGTATTTTGAAAAATGAAAATTTATCTGGGATGTTGCTTGGTATGTGTTTAGATACTAGACCGGAAGAAGTTTATCGTGCATTGATTGAAGCTACCGCATATGGCACACGTAATATTATTGAAGAATTACGTGAAAACAATGTTTTGGTAAATGAATTATATGCTACCGGAAGTATTTCCAGAAAAGATCCATTTATGTTACAAACTTATGCTGATGTTACAAATATGGACATAAGAGTTTCACTAACTAAATACGCTCCTGCGTATGGGGTAGCCATGCAAACAGCAGTCGATTGCGGAATATACAAAAATATTCAAGAGTGCAAAAATGTTATGGGCGGAGTGATGACTTACGTTTATAAACCAATAAAAGAAAATGTAGAAGCTTATGATAAATTGTTCAGTGAATACAAAAAATTGCATAATTATTTTGGATGTGGTGGAAATAATATAATGCAAATCTTAAACGGTTTCAAAAAGAAATCCGATATTTAGTGAAAACGGAGCAGAGATGTATTATGAAGAACTATCCAAAATTTATAGTTATAGAAGGACTTGATGGAAGCGGAAAAAGCACGCAAATTAAAATGCTGGCAAAAAATCTTGAAGATTCAGGAAAAAAGGTTTACGTTACCGCTGAACCAACCAATCATGAAACTGGATTGTATTTAAGGAAAATTTTATCACAAAGTCTTGAAAAAGATATGTATCTACAAGCCGCATTATTTTTAGCTGATAGACTTGAACATGTGACTCATCCTGTCGATGGTATAAAAAAACATTTAGATGATGGCTATACTGTTATTTGTGATCGGTATTATTATTCATCTTTTGCATATCAGGGTACTGCCTCGGATATAAAATGGGTTATGGATATGAACTTGTTATGTGAAAAAATATTAACGCCTGATGTTTGCATATTTTTAGACGTTAATCCAGATACTTGTAAGGTTAGAATTAATGAAAATCGAAGCACACTAGAACTATATGAAAAAAGTGTTCCTTTAATGGAAAAAATAAGAAGTAATTTTTTGAAAGTGTTCAACATCTTAAAAGAAAATCAGAATATAGTTATAATTGATGCAAACAAAAGTTTAAATGAAGTCGCAAAGGAGATTTTAAAAAATGTATAAAAGATTATTCACATCAGAATCTGTCACAGAAGGACATCCAGATAAAATTTCGGATTTGATTTCTGATGCTATTTTAGATGCTATTTTAGAAAATGATAAAAATGCCAGAGTAGCTTGTGAAGTTACCGTTACCACTGGCTTAGTTTTGGTAGTTGGTGAAATTAGTACCTCGACATATATTGATATAAAAAAGATTGTACGTGATACGGTTCGTGATGTTGGCTATAACCGTGCAAAATACGGATTTGACTGTGAAACGTGTGCTGTAATTACCGCTATTGATGAGCAATCTAGTGATATCGCTATGGGCGTTAATGATGATGGAGACGGTTTTGGTGCTGGCGATCAAGGTATGATGTTTGGATTTGCGTGTGACCAAACGGAAGAATACATGCCGCTTCCTATTTCTTTAGCGCATAAATTAACGTTAAAATTAACAGAAGTTAGAAAAAGTAAAGAACTTAATTATTTGCGTCCAGACGGGAAAGCACAAGTTACTGTTGAATACAATGATGATGAAACGGTTAAACGTGTTGACGCTGTCGTTGTATCAACGCAACACGATGATGCTATCGATATAGAAGTTTTACGAAATGATATCATGGAACACGTAATTAAAGCTGTCATACCAGCTAATTTATTAGATGCTGATACAAAATATTATATTAATCCTACAGGAAGATTTGTAATCGGTGGACCACAGGGAGATTCAGGACATACAGGACGAAAAATTATTGTTGATACCTATGGCGGTTATGCAAGTCATGGCGGCGGAGCATTTAGCGGTAAAGATCCAACAAAAGTTGACAGAAGTGCCGCGTATGCAGCACGGTATGTAGCTAAAAATGTTGTTGCGGCTGGACTTGCAAAAACATGCGAGGTTCAACTTGCATATGCAATCGGCGTATCACAACCTGTTTCTTTAAGAATCGATACTAGAGGAACTGGTTTAATTTCAGATTCTGAAATTGCAGAAAGAGTAGTTAAAGTTTTTGATTTAAGCCCAAGTGGAATTATAAAAACTTTAGATTTAATGCGTCCAATTTATAAACAGACGGCAGCGTATGGACATTTTGGAAGAAATGATTTAGATTTGCCGTGGGAAAAAACGGACAAGACCGAAGAACTTAAATAACAAAATCTGAATGGGCGGTGCTAATCGCCCATTTTGTATGTAATATGAGAGGTACTATATATGTCATATGATGGAATGGTTACACACAGCATAGTGCATGAACTGAATCAAAAAATAGTTGGTGGGAAAATTGATAAAATTTATCAGCCTGAACGTGATGAAATTATCATGTCCATTCGTACATTTAATGGAAACTTTAGACTTTTAATGTCTGCAAGTGCTTCAAACGCACGTGTACACTTTACGGAAGTCGTAAGAGAAAATCCAATGACTCCACCCATGCTATGTATGTTAATGAGAAAACATATACAAGGTGGGAAAATTTTAGCAGTCACACAGCAAGGTTTTGATAGAGTTATTCGAATGGATGTTGAATCTTATAATGAACTTGGCGATTTGTGCATAAAATCTGTTGTTGTTGAAATTATGGGAAGGCATAGCAATATTATTCTTATTGGTGACGATAATAAGATTATGGATAGTGCTAAGCATGTCGACTTTACTGTTAGTGCGGTTAGACAAATTTTGCCAGGGTTGTTTTATTCAAATCCGCCGGCACAGGACAAGCTAAATCCTAGTGATTATAAACCAATTGATATATTACGAAAGCTGGATATTGATACTGAAGATGTATTACTTGATAAATTTTTGCTCGATAATTTTATTGGTATGAGTCCGCTTATTGCTCGTGAAATTGTCTATCGTTTTGCAAATAATACTAAAGTTTTCAAAAGCGAGGTAGAAACCGCTAGATTTGTAGCACATGTTGATGAGTTTTTAAAAGGTATCTGTAAAAACATTTATGCACCAATGCTAATTATCAATCCTGTTGATAAAAAGCCGTTGGCATTTTCATGTGTCAAGTTGACACAATACGAAAACTCAGCATCAAGTATAGAAATTGAATCTATAAGCCGTGTTATAGATACATTTTATGTAACTCGTGCAGGTCAAGAGCGCATGAATCAACGTATGGCGAATTTAGTAAAATTAGTGCATAATAACATTGATAGATGTCAAAAAAAATTAGCACTTCATCGCAATAATTTAGAAAAATGCAAAAATCGTGAAACATATAAGATTTACGGTGATTTATTAACGGCAAATATGTACAAAATTGAATATGGTATGAAATCTATAGAGGTTGAAAATTATTATTCTGAAAGTCTTGAAAAAATCAAAATAGATCTTATTGAAAATAAAGGTCCGTCACAAAATGCTCAACGATATAATAAAGCTAAAACAACCGAAAAATACGCTTTGGAACAATCTGAAATTGCTGAAGAAGAGAAGTATTATTTAGAAACTGTTTTGGAAAGTCTATTAAAGTCAGAATCTGTTTCTGAACTTTCTGAAATACGTGACGAGTTGGCAGATGGCGGATATGTACAAAAAGATAAAAATAAGAATAAAAAGCATATGAAAAAAGCAGTTCCGCTTTCTTTTGTATCATCAGATGGATATGAAATTTTAGTCGGAAAAAATAACAAACAGAATGATGAATTAACTATTAGAATGGCATATTCTACCGATATATGGTTTCATACAAAGCTTATACCAGGGTCCCATACAATTATTCGCACGCGTGGTGAAAGTTCGGTGCCTGATAATACAATTATGGAAGCTGCTGAACTTGCCGCATATTATAGCAAAGCTCAAAATTCAGTACAAGTACCTGTTGATTATACGGTTATAAAAAATGTAAAAAAGCCAAACGGCGCAAAACCCGGCATGGTAATCGGCAAAGGCGGCAGCGAAATTGGCAAACTGCAAGCTCAAATCGAAAAACTCATCGGCAAATCGGTGAATGTCAATATTGTTGAAATTGGCAATATGGCAAC
>JAVXFE010000050.1:0-9969 GCA_036658075.1 Oscillospiraceae bacterium | reverse complement strand
CAAGTGGAGAAAGTTCCACATCGTCAACAAAATAGATTTTTTTAAGTGTATCCGAAAGTTCAATTCCAACCGCCGCACCAGCAGGTGAAACGTGCTTAAACGATGTTGCCGCTGGAATTCCTGTGGCTGTTTTTAATTCTTTTACAAGCTGCCAACCGTTTAATGCATCCAAAAGATTTATATATCCCGGTTTTCCGCATAAAACTTCAAACGGAATATCTTTATTGTTTTCCATAAAAACACGTGATGGCTTTTGATTTGGGTTACAACCGTACTTCAATTGCATTTCGTTCATAATCGTTCATATCCCCTTTATACGTTTTTATTTATAATCTTAGATTTAACGTCGCCCGTTTCAATATTTATATACCTAACGAACAGCGAAACCTTGTTATCATTATTTAAGCTTGCCCATAAATCATTTGAAAACTCATCAATACAATCTGGAATTTCAACCAACTTAGGTTCGCCCTCAAAGCTTGGTAATGGATTTCCGTCACATTTATAGGTGTGTATAAAGTGACCTTGTCCGGAAATTGGATTCTTATATGAAAAGTTAAATCTTTGACACGAACTTGAGTCGCCATTTGCACTTTTTAAAATTGACAAAGCATAACTATATTCACCATTTGAAACCTTCATAATTCCAGAAATCCTAGGTGTAAAGTTTGGAGTATCAGGTTCAAACTCACGAGTTCTAAGTGCTTGCTCAAATGTAAGTTGTTGGTTCATCAAATCATAAATCGTGTCGGTTTGGTCACCGTTTGTAACAATTGTCTTATTTCCTAAAACACGAACAGGTGCATAGATAATTAGCGATGGGTCTTCTAGTTTGGAGGCATCAAACGCCTCAGTTCTAATTCCATCACCATCTGTCACAAACACACGATTTCGGCTATTTGAACTTCTTCCCATAATAAAATACGCCGTCACCGCCGACTTCCCATCTTTGGATTTTCCGATTATAATTCCACGACCCGGATAGTTATTATTCTTTAATTCTTCTGAAATATTTGTCATTTTACTTCCTCCTTTTACTTCATATTTTCATTGGCTATTTTGTTTATTGCCTGTGGAAGTATTACCCATTCCGCTTGTTCCATAACTCTCTTTTGTAATATTTCCGCCGTGTCTCCATCTAAAACTTCAACCGCTTTTTGTAAAATTATCTCACCGCCATCAGTTATTTCATTCACAAAATGGACTGTAGCACCCGTAATTTTTACACCACGTTCAAGTGCCGCCTCGTGGACCTTTAAACCATAAAAACCATTTCCACAAAACGACGGAATAAGTGAAGGGTGAATATTTATTATTCTATTTTTGAATTCGCTCAAAATCTTATTTCCAATTATGCTCAAAAATCCCGCCATAACGATTAAATCAACTTCCAAATTTCTCATATGCATGCAAATCGCTTCATCAAAATCGGATTGATTTTCAAAACTTTTGCGTGAAATTACACATGACGGAATTCCGTGGTTTTCGGCACGTTTAAGCGAATATACCCCATCTTTGCTTGCAACAACGGTAACAATCTCAGCGTTTTTGATTTTCCCGTTTTCTAAAGCATCAATAATCGCCTGTAAATTTGTGCCACCGCCCGAAACTAAAACTCCGACCTTTAGCATATATCCACGCCTTTCTCGCCCTCGATAATCTCACCAATAACGCTTGCAACTTCACCCATATCAGTCATAACTTTAACTGCCGTAGCGGCGTCCTCTTTAGATACAACGAACATAAGTCCAACGCCCATGTTGTATGTATTAAACATATCGGTTTCTGAAATATTTCCTAGATTTTGTATCATCTTAAAGATTGGCAAAACTTCAAAAGTTCCTTTATTAATTTTTGCTCTGGTATTATCCTTTAACATGCGTGGAATATTTTCGATAAATCCACCGCCTGTAATATGCGAAACAGCCTTTACTTCAACAGTTTCAATAGCTTTAAGCAATGGCTTTACATAGATTTTTGTTGGTGTAAGCAAAGCTTCACCAACCGTCTGACCTAAATCCTCGCTATAAGTTTTAAGTCTTTTTGCACAGGCATCACTATCATCAATATTAAAAACTTTTCGAACAAGTGAATAGCCGTTTGAGTGAATTCCTGAAGATTGAACTCCAACAATCACATCTCCCGCACAAATTTTTGAACCATCTATAATTTTTTCTTTATCTACGATACCAACAGAAAATCCAGCCAAATCATATTCATCAATTGGATAAAATCCTGGCATTTCAGCAGTTTCACCGCCAACTAAAGCACAACCAGCAGCAACGCATCCATCAGCCACGCCTTTAACAATATCGGCTACTTTTTCCGGAACATTTTTACCGACAGCGATATAATCTAAGAAAAACAACGGTTTTGCACCGCCACAAATTATATCATTAACGCACATAGCAACGCAATCTTGACCGACCGTGTCATGCTTATCCATAATAAACGCAATTTTTAGCTTTGTTCCTACACCGTCTGTACCCGAAACCAAAACAGGATTTTTATAGCCTGTACCGAGTTCAAACAAACCGCCAAAACCACCAATTCCTGACAGCACACCGTCAATACTGGTTCTTTTTACGTGTTCCTTCATTAATTGAACCGCCTTGTATCCCGCTTCAACGTCAACCCCTGCTGACTTATACGCCTGACTCATTCTGTTTCCTCCTTAAAATTATCTAATATTTTCTTTATAGTGATTTTAATTCCGCCTGTAATTTCTCGTCCTTTTTCATTACCGCCTCTGCCATGTCTGCTTTAAAATTTGTAAGTTTTTCAGCTAAATCTTCATCTGCCAAAGCCAACATCTGAACCGCTAAAATTCCGGCATTATCTGCACCATCAACAGCCACAGTCGCCACAGGAATTCCACTTGGCATTTGCACCATAGACAAAAGTGAATCAAGTCCATCCATAAGTGACGATTTTATTGGTAATGCGATAACAGGAAGGGTTGTATAAGCGGCAATAACTCCGCCCAAATGTGCCGCTTTTCCAGCCGCCGCAATGATAACTTTTACGCCGTTTTCTTTAGCGTGTTTTGCAAACTCTTCTGCCTGATATGGAGTTCTATGAGCAGAAATCACATGTGCCTCATACTCAACGCCAAAACTCTTTAACTGATTTATTGCACCTTTTACAACAGGTAAATCCGAATTACTTCCCATAACAATTGCTACTTTTGCCATAAATTTATCCTCCTAAGCGTGCCGCTTAATCATATGCTTTTGTATATTATTTTTCCTATTTTACTCGCGTCTGAATTTTTTTCAAGCCAAGCCTTGTGCTGATAAAACTAAATTTATTTATCTTTTATATACTATTTTTCCATTTATTATTGTTGTTTCCACATCGCTGCCGTTTACCGAATACACTAAGTTTGAAATCGTATTATGATTAGGTGAAAGATGTGGTGTATCAAAATCGATAATTATTAAGTCCGCCAAATACCCCTCTTTTATGACACCGAGATTATCATAACCTAAAGCGACCGCACCGTTCACGGTTGCCATTTTAAGAACTTCAAAGGCCGGTAAAATCGTTGGGTCTTTTTTGATGCCTTTATGCAAAATCCCTGTCATTTTAATTTCTTCAAACAAGTCAAGGTTGTTGTTGCTGGCAACACCATCGGTTCCCAATGCCACATTTACACCATTTTTCACAAGTTCTGGCACATCCGCAACCCCTGACGCAAGTTTCAAATTGCTAATTGGATTATGCACAACCGTAACATTGTTTTTGCTTAAAATTTCAACGTCTTTGTGAGTTAAGGCTACACAATGTGCAACAATAGCGTTTTTTTCAAAAAGCCCCACATCAAGCATTAATTGTGTCGGTGTTTTCCCGTATTCGGCTATACAATCTATGTTTTCCTTTGTTGTTTCTGATAAATGTGTGTGAATATTTAAATCGTTTTCGTATGCATATTTCGCACATTTTTCTAAAGTTTCAGGCGTACACGTGTACACCGCATGTGGCGAAATTCCAACTTTAATCATGTCGCCATCGTTCTTAATATTTTCAATTAAATCTATAGTTTTTTGTAACTTTTTATCATAAACATCGTCGGTAATTCCTTCATTTAATACTGCACGCACGCCAAGTTCTCGTGCCGCTTTTGCTGTTTCTTCTTGAAAAAAATACATATCGTTAAAGCATGTAGTTCCACTTTCAATCATTTCTTTTAATCCAATTATGCTTCCCTCGTACACCATTTCGGGCGTTAAGTTATCCTCATATGGAATGATTTTTTTAAAGAGCCAATCATGTAAACTCATGTCATCTGCATAACTTCTAAGAAGGGTCATCGCCACATGTGCATGTGCGTTTACAAGTCCGGGCATAACAACTTTTTTATCGCCATCTATGATAATGTCAAAATTTTCATTCGGCTCATTCACGCCAACATATGAAATTTTATTATCTTTTACAGCGACATAAGCGTTATCGATAACAGGATTCTCATCGGTCATAGTGACCGCTGTTACATTTTTAATCAATATGCTCATTTATTCATTTGCCCCCATTCAATCTCATCTAAAATTCGCAATATTCATATACTTTCAACTATTTGTATTAACAAATCTGCTATTTTAAGCTTTACATCCTCTTCACTTTTGTATATAACGTCACGGTTTAAACCGCCGTCTTTCATTCCTGCCGCCATGTTTGTTATACACGAAAGTCCAAGAACTTCAATTCCGCAATGTACCGCTGTTATAACCTCAGGCACGGATGACATTCCGACTAAATCTCCGCCGAGCATACGTAGCATTCGAATTTCAGCTGGTGTTTCAAATTGCGGACCACCCGTATATGCATAGACGCCTTCTTTTAAATCAAGTCCAATTTTCTCGCCACAACATTTCGCAATTTTCCGCAATTTTGGTGAATACGCCTGTGTCATATCAAAAAATCTATCACCGAGTTCGCTATGATTTTCGCCACGCAGAGGACTGTCTAAATCAAATTTAATGTGGTCATTTATAATCACAATCTCTCCTGCATTATAACTCTCATTAATTCCCCCTGAGGTGTTTGTAACAATAAGCGTTTCAACGCCGACAGCTTTTAAAGTTTGAATTGGAATGGCAAGTTCCGCCATATTATATCCTTCATAAAAATGAACCCTGCCTTGCATAACTATAACATCTTTATTCGCAATTTTTCCAATAACAAATCTCCCCAGATGATTTTTCACTGTAGAAATCGGGAAATCTTGAATCTCTGAATATGGAATAATGCACGGGTTTTCCACATTTTCTGCAACGTCACCAATACCCGAACCCAATATAATTCCAACAGTTGGCTTTATATCAATTTTTGACTTAATATATTCTGCCGCCTTAATATATGAATTATTATCCAAAATATTTTACACCGCTTTCAAATATTTTTTGGTCTGTATTTCCAATAATATTTTTATAAACGTTATCTCCGGTTCTTTCTGAATGACCCATTTTCCCTAATATTCTTCCATCAGGGCTAGTAATTCCCTCGATTGCATAATACGAGCCATTAGGATTAAATGGCATTTCGTATGTTGGAGTACCTTCTAAGTTTACATATTGCGTTGCGATTTGCCCATTCTTTTCCATTTCGGCAATAATTTCAGGGCTTGCCACAAATCTACCTTCTCCGTGTGATACGGCAACCTGATGAATATCTCCCACTTCTACCCCTGCAAACCACGGTGATTTTGTAGAAGAAACTCGTGTCGAAACAATCTGCGACACATGTCTGCCAATGGTATTAAAAGTAAGTGTAGGGCAGGTATCATCAATCTTACGAATTTCGCCAAACGGCACAAGACCTAGCTTTATTAGGGCTTGGAACCCGTTACAAATTCCGAGCATTAACCCGTCACGTTTGTATAAAAGTTCCATAACAGCCTCTTTTACTCTCTCATTTTCAAAAGCCGCCTTGATAAATTTTCCAGAGCCGTCCGGTTCGTCACCACCGCTAAATCCACCCGGCAACATAATAATTTGAGATTCATTTATTGATTTTACAAATCTTTCAATAGAATCTTCAACATGTGTGGGATTAAGGTTTTTAAAAACTTGAACATCAGCAACTCCGCCTACACGTTCAAAACTTCTAGCCGAATCGTACTCACAATTTGTACCGGGGAATACAGGTATAAATACTTTAGGTTTTACAATTTTCACTTGTGGTTTAGCCGTATTTCTTTGATTATATGAAAAAGCCTTCATTCCCATATCGTCGTGTTTTGCAGTAGTTGCAAACACTCCTTCAAGTGGTTTTTCCCATGCATTTATAATTTCATCAATGGTGATAACTTCACCTTCAATTACAATTTTCCCATCATTTGTAGTATGTCCAAGTTTTACAACATCGACAGCGTCGCCCAAAATTCCCGTTGCTCCCGTTCCTGAAACTTCAAGAATTATACTTCCGTAATTAGCTTTAAACAATTCTCTTTTATCCATACAATCCGCAAATTCAAATCCCAGCTTGTTTCCTAAAGCCATCTTGCACACGGCTTCCATAGCTCCGCCAAATCCAACGGCATATGTGGATTTTATTAACTTTATTTTTGTATCATTTAACATCATATATACCAAATCATACAAAGTTTTTAAGCTTTCGAAAACAGGCAAATTGTTTTCATCGTATTTAGGCTTTAACATAAACACAACATTATTTGCACCCTTAAATTCACTAGAAACCGCCGTTTTCGCATCTAGTGGAGCAACGGCAAAAGATGTAAGTGTCGGCGGAACGTCTATATCGTTAAACGAACCGGACATACTATCCTTACCGCCAATTGCAGCAATATTAAGGTTTTCTTGAGCATAATATCCGCCAAGAAGTGCAGCTAGTGGCTTTCCCCATCTAACAGGGTCGGTTCCGAGCTTTTCAAAATATTCTTGGAAAGTAAGATACACATCCTTATAATCCGCACCGGCACAAACCGCCTTTGTTACAGAATCAACAACAGCGTACACGCTTCCTACGAAAGGATTTCTCTTTGAAATTTTTGGATTATAACCATAAGCCATAACTGTAGCCGTATTGGTTTCTTTTCCAATAACAGGAATCTTTGCAACCATGTTCTGTTGTGGTGTCAACTGATATTTACCACCGTATGGCATAAACACCGAATTTCCGCCGATTGTGCTATCAAAACGTTCAACCAATCCTTTTTGTGAGGCGATATTTAAATTCGACATCATGTTTAAAGTTTTTTCTTTATAACTATTTCCGCTTGTTTTAAACTCAAACATATCTTCTGAAAAATCATCAGATTCAACTGACACATCGTTGTTTTTTTCGGCACCGTTTGTGTTTAAAAATTCACGGCTAATGTCGCATATGGTCTTTCCTCTCCATGTCATAGAGAGTCGTTCTTCTTCAGTAACAACGGCAACAATCACCGCCTCTAAATTTTCTTTATCCGCCTGAGCGATAAATTCTTCTGCATCTTTTGAACGAACAACAACAGCCATTCTCTCCTGCGATTCAGAAATTGCAAGTTCGGTTCCGTCCAAACCTTCGTATTTTTTAGGCACTTTATCTAAATCAATTTTTAAGCCTTCGGCAAGTTCGCCAATGGCAACAGAAACGCCACCCGCTCCAAAATCGTTACAGCGTCTAATAAGTGTCGTAACTTCATTTTTCCTAAATAGTCTTTGTAATTTTCTTTCAACAGGCGGGTTGCCTTTTTGGACTTCCGCACCACAAGTTTCAAGAGAACTGCTATCGTGCGCCTTTGACGACCCAGTCGCTCCGCCACAGCCGTCACGTCCAGTCATTCCGCCAAGTAAAATAACAATATCGCCTGGTTCCGGAACTTCACGAACGACATTTTCTTTTGGCGTTGCCGCAATAACCGCACCAATTTCCATACGCTTTGCAATATATCCTTCATCATATATCTCTGTAACCTGTCCTGTTGCAAGACCGATTTGGTTACCATATGAACTATACCCCTGTGCCGCTCCGGTAGAAATTTTACGCTGAGGAAGTTTTCCTGCTGTCGTTTCTGCAAGTCCAACATTTGGATTTCCAGCACCCGTAACACGCATAGCCTGATACACGTACGCACGTCCCGACAATGGATCACGAATTGCACCACCGAGGCATGTAGCCGCACCACCAAAAGGTTCAATCTCCGTTGGGTGGTTATGTGTTTCATTTTTAAACATAACGAGCCACTTTTCGGTTGTTCCGTCTGTCATATTAACGTCAACTTCAATACTACATGCGTTAATTTCTTCAGACTCATCAAGAGCCGTTAAAACGCCTTTTTTCTTTAATTCTTTTACAGCAATAGTAGCAACGTCCATAAGGCAAATATTTTTTTCTCTTTCGCCATAGACAAAATTTCTGGATTTCAAATAATCGGCAAAAACGCCTTCAATAAATTTATTTTTGATTTTTATATTATTAAGTTTAGTAGAAAACGTGGTATGACGGCAATGATCAGACCAGTATGTGTCAATCATTCGAACTTCAGTTAATGTTGGATTGCGTTTTTCTTCATTCTTAAAATATTTTTGGCAAAACTTTATATCATCTAAGTCCATCGCCAAACCATAAGTTCCAATCATATCATTAAGTCCGTTTTCGTCAAGATTAATGAACCCATCAATCACCAAAACGTCCGCAGGAACATCAATTGTATCCTCTAAAGTTTCAGGCATATCCATAGTTGTGACCCTTGATTCTACAGGGTTTATACAATAACTTTCAATAGCAGAAAGTTCATCCTCTGAAACATCACCAATAGCCACAATAATTTTTGCGGTTCTTACAGTGGGGCGTTCACCGCCCGTCATAATTTGAGTACATTGTGCTGAACTATCAGCTCTCTGGTCAAACTGTCCCGGTAAATATTCCATAACGAAAAATTTTCCATCATTAATATCTATAGTTCCTCTGCAAACATTATCAACTTGCGGTTCTGCAAAAACTGTTGGCAAAACATTTTCAAGTTGCTCATCCGTCAGACCATCAACGTCATATCTATTTATAACTCTGACATTTTTCAAGCCTTTAATTCCCAAATTTTCAATAAGGTCATTGCAAAGGGCTTTTGCCTCAATGTCAAAACCGTGCTTCTTTTCTACAAAAAGTCTCTTTATACTCATAATTATAACTCTCCGTTCGATAATAATTCTATTTTAACAACAAAATTCTCACATCTACTATTGTAATAATAATTTTTTCATTTGTCAAGTAAAACAGTCCTTTTATTACTACAGAATTTCGCCACTTTTTATAATAATATTGGGTTGATTTGTCACAAAATATCTTTCATTACCAAACCCAGTCCTTCATTTATAACCATATCCGCTATGCCGTCTTGATTTGTGGGCGTTTTATTGATTAACACAAGCTTTTTTCCACGATAATATCTGATTAATCCTGATGCAGGGTAGACCGATAACGACGTCCCACCCACAATCAAGACGTCCGCCGCCATAATCGCCTTAACCGAATTTTCTAAAATTTCATCATTTAAGCCCTCTTCGTATAATACAACGTCAGGTTTAATAGTGCCTCCGCATTCACATTTCGGAATTCCGACACTTTTTAAAACTTCAGTCGCACTATAAAATTTACCACATTTCATACAATAATTTCTATGCACACTTCCGTGTAGTTCGTACACATTTTTGCTTCCTGCCATTTGATGAAGTCCATCTATGTTTTGAGTAATTATAGCTTTTAACTTGCCCCTTTTTTCAAGTTCTGCAAGTGCTATATGTGCATTGTTAGGTTTTGCGTTTTTATATATTAGCTTGTCTTTGTAGAAGCTAAAGAATTCCTCTGGGTGCATTACGTAAAAGGAATGTGATACTAGTTGTTCTGGTGTAAATTTTTTATTTAGTTTTTCATTGAATAGTCCATTAGAGCTTCTAAAGTCTGGAATACCTGATTCTGTAGAAGTTCCTGCTCCACCAAAGAAAACAATATTGTCGCTTTCGTTAATTA
>JAVXFE010000049.1:0-9971 GCA_036658075.1 Oscillospiraceae bacterium | reverse complement strand
TCTGTGATTGCCTATATGCATTACTAATTTCATATGGCTTTCCGGCTACATCTACAACGGAAATTGTTGGGCTTTTGGTATCAACCTTATACTCTGAAAAATATCGAGAAAACGTTGTCGTTCCATTATCTAAAGAATATTTATATGCATATTCACCATGCAGAGCATAAACATTGTTTAAAACCAGATTAACGCCATCTGAAAGTGAATCCACATTGTCAGGCAACGTTCCGGTGAAGGTTAAAACACCATTTGAATTACTCTTTCTCATATCACAAAGTAATTTATCACTTGTGGTATTATTTCCACTATAAAGACTTGCGTCGCAAAAGAATCCCTTTGCCAATTCGGTCTTTGTTTGAGAGGTTATACCTTCCATGTGCATAGTCGTGGGCTGCAACTTTATCGTTACTTCTTTTTTATCTTTGTTAAAATAATAGTTGTATGCAGACGACCCCGTGACACGTTCATTAAACGTGTTGTTGGCACTCATGTCTTCTCCACCCAGTCCAAAACACCTTCTGTAAATTGTTAAAGTTCGGTTATGTTCAAGGTCTCTTGCCGTGGAACCACTATCAAATTTTAAGCTAAAATTAAAATCCACTCTACCAAGATTGTTCGCTACCATTTGTTTGTATAGTTCCGCTTCATCATATTCAAACTTTGCCTCTGTGCTTTCTGAAAGAGGTGTAAACTTAGCTGCCGTTATATTTGAATTTGATGAACTCATTTTTAATGTAGGTGTCCTATCACAACTTCTTACATTATAGCTACCATAGCGATTATCATTTACATTTCCATCCCAATTTAAAGTTGATACGCCTCTGCTTTCTTCCGTAACATACTGAGTTTTATTCCAGCCATCATATCCGCCGTGGCTTCCGGGAGTTCTTTTTATAGTATTCGCATCAAAGGTTGCTTCAGCGTAATTACCTTTATAAAGCCAAAAAGTTCTAGGGAAGGTCTCTGTATTAGTGCTAACCGCTCCGCCTCCTCCTATATTTCGTAAGTTAAGTCGAATCGAACCTGGCGCCCAACCTGTACCACCTGTTTGGTGTAATCTTACCGTTCTTATCATCCATGGTGAACAACCCGAATAGGTTAGGTTATACGCTTTTGTCTCTCCTGCCGTGAACCCTTCCGGAGCGATTTCTTGCTCTTGAGTATATTGCCTATTACCATTTGGGTCTTCATATCCAAATGAGGCATAAACAGGTCCATATGTTCCGGCGTCACTCTCGTTACGTGTTCCAAGGATAAGCTCGACACCATAGCTCCGTCCATCGGCTAAGGCCGGTGTAGGTGCTACAAATATCACCGTTGTCATAATAATTGTCAATATCACAGCCATGGACAACATTCTTTGCCACTTATTTTTCATTATAATTCCCCCTCATATTATCATAAAATTTAAAATATTCTTCTTCGTATCCCATACCTTTCATCATATTTCTAACCTCCTCGTATTTTTCAACATGTGCCTTGGGATAATAAAAAGCAAGCCCAAAAGCTTTCATAAACGGTGCCGAAAGCCTATTATAAACAATCGTCTTTTTTACAGTAGAAATCAACTCATCTTTTCCCTGTATTTCTATACCGTCAAAAAAATCTACTAAATCGAATTGGTCATAACCGCCTTCTTTCTCTCCAAGCATTTTCACATCATTTTCTGTTTTCGCTGTTTCTTGAAAACTTTCTTGATTTAAAACATTTTTAAGCTTATTATATATATCGTCAGACTTTTTAACGTCTGTAACCGACAAAACACAGTTGGCATTTGTTTCAAGCGACCCATGCACAATTGCTGAATCCACTATAAGTTTTGCAAAAGTCAAGGTATCAATAGAAGGATTAAACGAAACAGCGTCAAGCCATGTAGTGTAGTACCAGCCACAAGCAGGCGTTGTTTCTTCTGAGGCTATCATAAACGAACATACATTTTCAAGTGCAGTTGCCGTTTCCGCCGTTGCCATCAAACACGCATCAAAGCCAATTATATCAAATTTGACTTGAGACTTTTCAAGTGCCGTTTTGATATTTAAAATGCTCATTGATGCTCCTTGATTTAGTTCATCTTTTCCAAAGCCACCCATTGTGCCTTTTCCATGGTCCCAAAAAACAAGAACGTATCTATCAGCGGGAGACATAGAAACACTTTTTTCTACAAAATCAGTTAAAGTGTCAGGCTCAGTTATTTTCTTATCGCCTAAATCTTCAATCAAGCTTAACTTTTTGTCATCAAGCTTAAAAAATTCCGTCTTTCCATCTGACATTATAGAGTTTTTCCATTGTGACGTACCGCCTGTCATTAAATACACGTTAACGTTTTCATTCAAGGTCGGTGTCATCATTTCGTTTAAATCATTTGTTGCACGGCCTTGCATACTTTCAAGGTCAGAAGCAACCATATAAACCATAATCGTAACAGATTCCTTTTTTTCTGTATGCTGTTTAATCTTTTCTTCTGCTATTTTAAAGTTTTCCAAGCTTATGACATTATTTGCAATAAGAGTGTCTGCAAGCGTTTTATCGCTATCTTTCATCTTTGCATATAAGGCCTTATATGACAAGTATGCCATGTCTCCTCTTGTAAAATCTTTATCATCTTTATCATCTTTATCATCTTTATCATCTTTTTTATTTTCATCTGTTTTTAATATGCTTTTTGCTAATATATCGGCGTTTTCATAGTCGAAATCCAAATATCCCAAAGCACGCAACACAAATGCACAATATTGTTTTTCAGTTGCAATTTGTTCGCCTCCAAAAATATTCTCGCCTATTCCGTTTGCTATCTTTTCACTATAGGCATAGCCTATATACTTATCTTCCCAGCCACTATCTAAAAAAGGGTGAGTATAGGTGTTAGAAAGCACTTCATTTTCTTTGCCAATCATTCTGATAAGCATAACAAGTGCTTCGCTCCTTTTTGAATCCTTTTCAAGTTCATAGCCATCGCTATTCCCTTTAAATAATCCAATAGAATCAAGAAAATCAGCATAATAATAGTTCGTTATATCTTGTGCAAAGGCGATAGCGGGAAAAAGCATTAATATATTTATTACAATCAGCATAATAACTGCTTTTACAGCGTATTTTCTCATACCTTTACTTCCTTTAATTAATATCTTTATTTTGTTTTTTATCATTTTTTGCTTTTTTAACGCATATTATTGTGAAAATTACTCCTACACTAAAAGCAACAACGGCCAACAAAACATAGCCGCTTACATTATTATGCAAAAGCATTGCACCGGAAAGTGATTCGCTGTTTTCTCCACCTTCAAAGCTATTTGTAATACTACCGAGCGACTTTGCAATAATTGTTGTCAACGAAAAACAAATAAGAGTCATAATGCAAATAAATTGTCTTTCTTTACGTTGACGATATTGTTTTACTCGCTTTTTGACTTGATAGACTCTTTCATTTGTATCTCTAATCATAATCTTTCCCTCCTATCTTATTCATCCTCCTATATATATAAATACATAAAATCCGAAAAGTACTCACTAAATTTGAAAATAAATTAAAATAAGTAAAAATAAATTAAAATAAGTAAAAATAAAAAAGAATAAAAAAAAGAAGCTACATAAAATGCAACTCCTTTTTAAGAATATATCTCAATTATAACTCAATTTTTATAACTCAATTTTTAAGAAACTTTATAAATTTTCCTGGCGGTCACTGCTATAATAACAGTTGCAATTGGGAAAATGTAACCGAAAACTTGAATTGCCCCGCTGGTACTTACAAGAAGGTTATATATTGCATGATATGTAATTGAGGCACTAAGCATACCTATAATCCCTGCAAATTTCAGAAAATGGAATTTACTAAAATAAATTAAACCATATCCCACAATTGTGCCACAAACCACATGCATTGAGCCTGTTGCAAAGCCTCTTATAAGAAGATATACGACATTCGAGGCACCATTCTCTGTAATATAACAAACATTTTCAAACGTTGCAAAACTGACAACTATTGTAAATAGTGCCAAAAGCACTTCTTCTTTCTTTGGTTCAAAAACCAACATGTAAAATATCAAAGGAAGTATTTTCAGGATTTCCTCAATAACAGGCGTAATTTCAACCGCTGCAATGACAGCGTCCGCACTATATAACTGTGCAAAAAAAGTGTTTATATACGCTGATAACAAGCATACAACATAGCCGCATATAACAAAAATAAACGCACGGCAATATTTATGACCCACACATATCGCACCAACAATCATTGGAGCAGTAAGGCAAATAAAGATATTTTCTATGTATGTCATTTTCCCACCACCTTTTTTGTAGCAGGAATAAGACTAAATAGCCCGATACTTAATACAAAATCTAACCAAACGTATGGGGTTTTTATTGTGATATCAGGATATAAGCACGAGGCTAACCAAAGTGCATTTTCAGCAAAAACAACAAATAAAATAGCCCCATGAATATATTGCATTGACCTTTTTTCATCATTTTGATGTCGTGCATATATGAAACCCCTTGTGGAAAAATAGCCGTTTAAAATTAAAATTCCACTAGAAAGAATGGTATTAAGATAATCGCCCCAAAAACAAAAGTACACCATAAGTGCTAATAAAACGGCGGTTACGACCCATGTAATGGGGGTCTTGTATTTACGCTCTTCTGTAGTCGATACAAAGACGTTCAGCATAAATAAAAATAAAAAGCTTGCAACCCACGAAAGATCAGATACATAAAAAATTTTTGGAGTATACGTCATAACAATAAGGTACATAAGCCAAAAAAGCAAACCCAAAGAAAACGTACCGTAAAAACAAGTAAGTATACGGTAAACTTGCTTTTTGCTTTTAAATGCCAAAGTCCCCGCCCAAAATGCACAGACGGTTGTAACAAAAAGTTGCATGGCATTGTCTATTACCTCAATCATCAGAACCATCCTCCTTGTTTCTACGATGTAAGTGTACACATAAAATTGTAACGCTTACACCTAAAAGAAAGGCAAGAAATCCTATAAGCAAATATCCACGCACATCCATGTTTGAAAACATGCTTGCCGCCGCTCCTAAGTTTTCATACGTATTTATTTCTAATCTTGCCATTAGATTAGGCATAGAGAATGCCGTAAAAATAATCACCACAAAACAAACTACAACAGATGATAAAGCGATTAATCTGTTGTTATTAGTTTTTTTAATTTGCTCTAATTCTTTTGACCGCTGTTTTAAGGCGGTCATTCGCTCATCTGTAGTTCTCATTTGTGATTCCTTCCTTTTCTAAAATAGGGCGTAATGCCTGCTTTCCACGGTACACAAGATTTGCAACCTGCTTTATCGTCTTTTTCATAACCGTGGCGGCTTGTTCATAACTCATACCCTCAAAATAAATAAGATACAACACTTCTCTATAATTCTGGCAAATCTTATGCATTGACAAATGCAAAATGCTCGTTTGTTCTTCGGTTAATATAATATCTTCAATTAACTGCTTACTATCAATTTCGTTTTCTAAATCTTCACCGCCAAAGCAAGGATGTAGGCGATGCTTTTTCCCATGTCTTAAAGCAAGGTTACGTGCTGTTTTATATAAATATGGTTTAAATCCGTTATCTTCAAATCGTGGTTTCTTAACTGTTATACGAGAAAATGCTTCAATCATCAAATCCTCGGCTTCATCCAAGTCATGAATATACCCGTTTATGTAAAGCGTAAGGCAGTTGCCATAACGTTCCATTAAGGCTCGCAAACCGCTTTCATCTCCGTTTAAAAAACGGCAATAACAACTTTCGTCTTTTTCCATAACACTATCACCATTTTCCAAATATTTATTGATGCGTATCCACTCTCATACAATAATCTGATTCATTATAGCATATTTTCAAAATAAAAGCAACCTTTGATTATTCTGAGTTAGTTTAAAGCACACAAACGATTTATAACGATTTATAACCATTTATAACCACATCTCTTTCATATTAAAATTAAACCTCTGTAACAAATTCATCTAAATCGACAACTTCTCCGCTTAATCTTGACTTTTCAGAAGCAAAACACAAAAGATGATTTGCACATGAAATATTTATGTCCGAAACCGGGACATTTTCTGAATCGCCTGTAAGGATTTTATAAAGTGCCTGCATAATCCCACCATCACCGCCACCATGACCTACATGTCCTTCGGCAGTTTCAAGGTCGATTTCAGTGGTTTCATTAGTTAAAAAGTTTGTCGTCGATATTGAAATGTCATCTCGCATAGCGGCACGAAGCTCGCCTTTTGTTCCCATTATTTTTAGGGTTCTCGAAATATCAGATGTGAATGCACACATGGTAAAGGCGGCGGTTACTCCATCTTCAAACTCCATGTTTACAACTTGATGGTCAACGACATCGTTGTCGCATTTAAAAACGCATTTGCCATATTGACTTGTTTTAAGAGCTTTTGAAACTTCTTCTTGGGTCGGTTTTATTGTCTTTGTTACTGTTTCCGAAAACCACTCATTGCCAGCGGTATATTCTTTTACCGCATCGTATGGGCAAGAATCCGAATGAGGACAGCCATCGGTACAACGCATAGGCGAATCTTTTGGGGCATTTTTAGCACAGAAATATTTAAGCGAGCCAAATGACGAAAGCTTTTTACATTTTGAGCCAATCATCCACTGGAGTATATCTAAATCGTGACAACTTTTAGCCAAAATCATAGGCGAACTTTCCTTTGTGTTTCGCCAAGCCCCACGGGCAAAGCTATGTGCATAATGATAATCGCCGACATTTTCGTTATGCGCTATAGAAACTATTTCGCCAATCTCACCGCTATCCAAAATGCTCTTTATTTTTTGGAAGAACCCAGTATAGCGTAAAACGTGGCACACCACAACCTTTACGCCTTTTTCGTTTGCCGCATTTTTAATCTCTAAGCACTCTTTTGCGGTCGGAGCAATTGGCTTTTCAAGAAGTATGTCATAGCCCTTTTCGATTGCCTGCATTGTCGGAACGTAATGCATGTTATCTTGGGTACAAATCATGACAGCATCCGCAAGTTTTGGAGCCTTAAAAAACTCTTCGTAGCCATTAAAGCACATTTCATCTGGAAGATTATTCTTATTTTTTATATATTCACGGCGTGCCAAAATCGGCTCCGCAACGGCAACAATTTCGAATTTATCGCTGTTTTCAAAGGCAATATCCGAATATATCATACCTCTCATACCTGCACCAACTATAGCTAATGTAACTTTTTTCATAACTATTATCTCCTTTTATAATTTAATATATTTTTAATTATCTATTGAAAATCATTCAATAGTATGCTATATTATATATGAATCTTTCAAAAAATTCTATATAAATTCAGGTAAGAAACTTATAATATTAGGTAATAAATATTATAAAAGCGGAGGTGCCTTTATGTTAAATAAAAATGAAATTAACTCGACATTTGCAGTCACGGCAATGTACACTAACTATCACCTGTTTTTAAACGAAACCTACAAATTTGACGGCGAACGTCATAACTTTTGGGAAATCGTACTCGTGTTAGGCGGAAGCCTTGGGGTAACATGTGACGACAAGATTTTAGAACTTTCAAAAAATCAAGCCTGTTTAATCAGGCCAAATATCTTTCATAAAAATTGGGTTATTGGTCATAAAAACGCAGAAATTGTGGTGCTGACTTTTGAACTTTTAGGTTCCGATATTGATAATTTTGGAAACCGTATTTATAACTGTGGTGAGACTTTAGATATTATAAAAAATATTTTAACCGAATGTGAAAGATGGATTTATGAAAAAGGAACCTATGGCTTTTGTGAGAAAAAGAACAGCGACAAAAATTCGCCACAAATGGTTAAAAACCTCTTAGAGATTGTTTTGGCAAGCTTTTTTAGACAAGAAGACCATAAAATCAAACCGCCTAAGAATGCAGGAACCAAAATTTTTAATCTTGCTGTTAATTTCATGAAAGAAAATACAAAAGAAACGTTAACCCTTCTTAATATATCAAAGCATTGTCACATCAGCGACTCGACATTAAAAAAAGTATTTAAAAAGTATACAGGTTTAGGCGTTATGCACTATTTTACGGACATGAAAATTCAAGCAACAAAGATATATTTAATAGAAGGTTATGCGATTTCCGAGATTGCAGACATATTTAACTTTTCATCACAAAATTATTATGCGATGGTCTTTAAAAAGTTAACTGGATTAAGCCCCCGTGATTTTAAAAAGGAATATGAGGCTTCTTAATATTCACACTATTATTCGGCAATAACTGAATTAAATAATAAAGAATATTGCGATTTACTCCGTTTTTAAAGCATTTTACTGCCTGCTTTTTGGGGAACTGTAACAATTGTACATTCCGGGTTCATTATCGCATCATAAAGACGGTCGCTTGACATTGACGCAGTGGTGATTCCAATCATGGTTTTGGGGTTTATACGATACATTTCGCTTGCTATATGTATGCACTGAGGTCTAAAAACTTCCATTGTTGATGTGTTTCCTTGAACTGTTTGGTATGGGATTTCAAAACGTGTTTCGGCATTAAATTTCATGTTTTCCATAACTTTAGATTCGATTATTAAAATAGGCGAATTTGTCAGAGGGTCTTTTAATTCGCACCCTGTGTCAATCAGGGCTTTTATGGTTAGTTCTGTGTTAAGGCTATCGATAATCATAACGGGTAATATTATAGAATCCCTTGAAAATTTTCGGACACATATGCGTTTAAAGGCGATAACAGAGACGTAGGCTAAGATTATTGCAGTGATTAGCGTACCGATATCCATGTCAAAGTATAGCGTTCCGTTTGACATTACTGCACCTAAAACGTCGCCATAATGAGAAAAAAACATCACCGCAAATGTGGCACCGCCAAATGCGAACGATACCATAAAGAAAACCAAAAACGCCTTTAAAAATTCACGAATGGTACGTGTCTTAAATGTTATGGCAACAAGTCCGACAGTGAATAATATCTTTCCTAAAAACGTGTACATATATGTTAATTCAGGGAAAAACATGATTGCCGAATATAAGGCGGATATTGCAGAAGCTAAAATTTGACGCCATATTTTAAGGTTAAATTTTATAAGCAATGACGTGACAAAAATCAGAACACCGTTTATCATAAAGTTTAAAATAAACAAAATATCTATGTATACCACTGATTCCACAATAAAACCCCCGTTCCTTATGATTATATTATACGTCATACGGTATGAGAAATTTGTCAAAAGAGCAGTGACACTATATTAGAGATATTATGCCATATATTTCATGAATATTCAAATTTATTTTGTTGTATTAAAATATTTTTCTATTTTTAAGAAATTGGGCGTGAAAAACTATTGACAAAGATAGAAATAAGTGCTATACTAATAAAGCTTTTGAAATTGTAGGGGTGTAGCTCAGTTGGTAGAGCAATGGTCTCCAAAACCATGTGCCCAAGGTTCAAGTCCTTGTACCCCTGCCATATAAAAACAAACCGTCGTCCACTATCGGGCGACGGTTTGTTTTTTATTGATAATCTATGACTTGTTTTTACAAGTTTGCCTGACCTGCTCTTTATTTAGCTTATAAATTGGTTAATGTTTATTGTATATTTGTCCACGGTTGCCAATGTTTACAACTTTTATCAATAGAATATCATTTTCAATAGTATAAATAGCTCTGTAATCACCTATGCGTATACGATAGGTATTTTTGTAGCCAATTAACCGTTTAATTCCTTCAACATACGGCAATGATTCAATTGATTTTATAATGCGTTGTTGCTGATTTTTAGGCTGTTTCTGTAAAAATTTTATCGCCGACTTTTCATATTTAATAGTATAATTATTCATACTAAAGTCTCAACATTTCTGCAACTTCATCTTGCGTATATGTTGTGCCGTCATTTTCGAGGTCTGCTTGTTTTAACATTTGTAAATCTAACTCATCCGGAGAAATATCCTCTATCAGCGGTAATTCCATATTTTCAATAATAGTTAT
>JAVXFE010000048.1:0-9987 GCA_036658075.1 Oscillospiraceae bacterium | reverse complement strand
CGGTGGCAGTGTATAATAAAGATTACACTTCCGCTCCTTAAAAACACAATAGTAATGCTTACAATAATGAGTGTCGGAAAAATATTTTATGGCGATTTTGGAATGATATATGCAATGGTCGGAAACAACACACTTTTATATCCAACTACAGATGTTATTGATACATACGTATATCGGTCATTAATGGAACTTGGTGATATGGGAATGTCATCGGCGGTTGGATTTATACAATCAATTTTGGGATTTATATTTGTTGTAGGAAGTAACTTTTTAGCTAAAAAAGTCAGCCCTGAATCGGCGTTATTTTAAAATGAAAGGTGGAGCTTAATAATGAAAAAATGTATATCTTTTATAGTAGCAATTTGTATGATGGTTACAATTACACCGTGTGTTTTTTCAAAAGAGGATACTAGGGTGGCACAAAACGCTTTAACCACTAACGGAAATTTTGATTTGGTAAGCAGTGGCGGAAAGACCTTACAGGACGAACTTTTTCAATATAGCGTTGGAAACGAAAAATACGATGCGTATATGTGGGTTCCTGAAAATTCAGAACACATTACGGGTGTAATGATAGCAAAATCGAATTTGGCAGAAGCGAGACTTATGCATTCTGTAACAATTCGAGAAGCATGTGCTAAGCAAAATATTGCCATGGTTTATTATCATATGCGTAATAATTCAGGCGGAAATGATGGAAATAATGCAGGCGTTTTTGATTATACCGAAGGTGACGCAGGATATGGTGGACATGCGGGAGAAATTATTGATGAAATGATGAATAAATTTGCCGCAACTTCTGGATATGATGAACTTAGATATGCTCCGTTTATTGCCGTGGGTCACAGTGCGGCACTTGGAATGGCGTGGAAGATGGGATCATGGGATCCAAATAGGACGATTGCACAAATTAGCATAAAAGGCGGAGGAAACAGCGCTAGTAATCCTGATGTTGTGCCATCATCACTTAATGATATTCAGCCGGGAGTTCCTACATATATATGTGCAGGGCAATTTACAGAACATGCTACAGGTGAAGGTAAAATAAATTATTTCGATAGTCAAGTCCAAAATATTATATCAAATTTTCGTGCAAAAGGTGCAGATAGGTTAGTGAGCGCATCTGTTGAGTGGGAAGCTGGACATTATGACTTTAGTGAGCAATCATGTGAAATCGTTGCGGATTATATAAATAGAATCGTACCTAAACGTGTGGATACAAATAAGTTTGTGGCAGGCAAAATAACTGAAGATTATCAATTAAATGACCTGACAAAAACTGGCTATCTAGCTTCGGTTGATATGTTTGGAAAACGCAATAAAGCTCCTGTACAGTCTAAAATTATCAAAGGAGATATTTCCACATTTACAGAAGAAGAACAAAAAAATCTTTTGTGGTTTATCGATGAGGCACAATATAATTACGTGAAAAATTTTACAAGTGAAAGACGTGCCTTTGATGCACCGGATCCTGAAACCATAGATGTCGTAGCAGAGAATATGAGATGCTATAATATAGCAAACGGAAATTTGCAAGAATGGCCAGCCGGAAATGTTCTTACATTTTTAAGAAAAGATGTAGATATTGTTTTAAAGGTTGACCTAAGTGCAATAAAAGCACAAAAAGATTTATCAAAGATGGAATCAATAAAGCTTTCAATGACACGAAAGGCGGATAGTTCAACACCACAGCAAAAATCGTATGTAAATGTGTTTGAAAACTCGCCGTGGGATGTAAATGGGAATTTTACAGTTCCTGCACCCGAAACACTCACTCGTGTTGGCGAATATACCGAAAGAGAACCTAAAGTTGACATTAAGACGACCGTTATTAATGACGCTGATGGAATTTTGTATTTTCATCTAACATGGAACGATACGGCTAACGGAACAGGCGGAAATGATTATTATGGTATAAATAACGCTAATACAGCGGCAGAAAAACCGCATATTGAATTAGTGGAATCATCTATTGGTATTGTCGCACCGAAAAAGACATTGCATCAATACCCACAGATTGAAGAAAAGAATAAACCTGGTCAAATTAAACCGTTTGGAACTATGACCCGATATGATTATAACGGACTTGATAAAACATATGCATATGAAAAGCAAGTTGATGGCGACCCTATGAGCTTTAGCTTGGTTGCAATAAAACCAAATAAGATTCCAAATAACCATTTTGGAGCGGGAACAAAAGCTGACTTTTCAGCGGAACCACTTTTCATAAATCCAATGATGGCACCTGTTGAATGGGTAGGCGTTACACCCGAACCCACCGAAAGCGGTGATTCTTTAGATATAGGGTCACAATGGCGCAACTATCTTAGATGGAAAAATAACCGACTTTTCTATAAGCTACCATCGCAGGATTCATATCTTAACTTGACTACATATGAAACGGTGGATAATAAAGGGAATGCTGATGCGAGCGATGATGATGTTTATAGTTATGCAACCAACGCTTTTAACATTGTTCCAACAAAACAAAATACAGGAACAGAACAAATTATAACATTTAACGATGTGGCAGATGTCACAAAGACTATAGAAGCGGAAAAACCTTCTTTTGCTTCATTTAATATTTCGCCAAAATCCTCGGTAGTTGATTTACCTGTGGACATTATGGTTGAATATGGACCTGTAAAAGTTGCTTCAAGCAGAAATGCGGACGGAAGTTATGATTATACAGTGTCAGCTGACCGAATTCCTAAAGGTGCAAAATATCCTATAGAAGTTAAACTTGTTGCAACACAGTTTGGTGTTGCATGGGGCGGAAGAACTGTAAAGACTGCAAAACCTGTAGAGAAGATTTTCTATATCAATGAAAATAGTGGAGTTTCAACAGAGGCACCAGTGAATGATGGAGAGATATTTGGTACAGAGCTTTTGGCTAAGAATATCACAGGATTTAATGTTATAGGAAATGGCACTATTGCATTATCCCAAAATCAAAATCCGGGCTTTACATCATTAAAAGCGGCAACGCTTAGAAATGAAAGATTAAATACAGCTGATGTAAATTATAAGAAACACTACGTGTACAAGGAAGGTTATAACCCAACCGATTATTGGACAGATTTTGGAAATACGTGGACGGCTGTTGTTTCAGGAGATGGATTTATTCCGCTTTCGGCGTTCACTAAAAATGAAAAGAATAACATTGATTTAAGATTGATTAATCAGTTAAAAAGGACAGGAAATATAACCTCCATAACCCCCGTTAGTACACAGACAGAAGTTATAAATCCACGTACAATGCCATGGGGGAGTGGCGTAAATGTTGTATGGCAAAACGCACAAGGTGCTTCATATGACCGTGTAGAAATATACGATGGACAGACGAAAGTAGGAAGTGCATTAAATGGTGAAAGTCGTGTTTATGTGCCGATTACAGCTGATAAAGAATTAATGGTTAAAACTATAAAAGGCGAAAATGCATCACCGGGCATTCCGATTCAGGCAAAATATCTTCCGTCTAAATATATAGTTGACGATTTTGAAACAGGGGATTTGAGTGCAGGTTCTAATTGGGTTAGTGAATCAGCACGTAGCACAAATGATGCGTATTCAAACTCTCTTGGGGCTATTTTAACCATAAATAAAGATGCACAAAACCATTATCTTGCAGTAGGTCATGGCTATACCGGTTTAACGCCACAAACTGTTGAAACAAAGATTTCAGCCCTGCCACGAGACGTAAAAGGTGTTCGGTTACGCACAAAGGGTGTTTCATATGCTGGTGGAGGACTTGTAAATGACGAATCATATCATGTGCTATTAAGCTCTCCAAATGGCGATAAAACAGATACATACAAGGCTAATATCGGAACACGAATTTCACAAAATATGCAAGAGATATATATTCCGATATCTGAATTTGTTTCTGAAGATTATTCGGCAAACGGTAAAAATGTTCCACTTACAGCTGACGCTTTGGTAAATATTGATACTATAAAAATTGGTGTTAGAAATCCACAGGACAGAAACCAAAAAAGAGTTGCTTTATTTCATGATGATATAGAATTTGTGACTGACACGTCATATTTTATGAATAACATAAAATGCCTTTCTGATAAAACAAAAGCTATCGTGGCATGGGAAAAACCAACCGCAGTATATGACGAAATCAGGGTTTATCAAGATGACGTTTTAAAACGCACATTACCTAGCGGAGAAATACAAACCGTGTTTAACGGCTTGACCAAAGGTCAAAAATATATCTTTAAATTTGAGGTTATGAGTGGAAATGTTATCAAGTCGGTGCATACAATTGAAACCACATCAGGAGATATAGACACGGCAGAAAAAATGGAACAGACACTTCTTGACAATTTTTTTAATACTACACCTTTAGCAGGAACGCCAGAAAACGGAGGCTTTTTAACGTCTCTTCTTTCTGGATATGAAATTGTTGATAAAAATATAAACGGTTTATACTGGGCTTTTGGAGAAAACACAATGACAGCTACGGTTAAGACATCAATAGCTTTAACAAAGCCTGAACAACTAGTTATTGTACTTAGTGAAAACAAGGAAGATGGTGAGAGCTATGTTGCAAAAATTGGCGATAAGATAACAAGTGCGGATTCTTGGACAACAGTAGAAGTTCCATTTGCCGATTTTGTCTTACTTGAGGAGAAAAAGAATAATGGAAAACTTGATATTGGCGCTATAAGCAACGTTAAAATTGGAAGATGTGAAAGTGTGGAAAGTGAATATATTTTAAGTGTTTGTGGCTTTATGCCATTTGACATAAACGGTCCTAAAACGACGAAAGTATCCCTTTTGACTGAAAAAAGCTTTAAGATTAACGGAGAGCATACAGATGTTAACATGGTTGGAAGAGGGCGTGTGTCGCTTTTATCATTTGATGCAGCGTCGTTTAAGGGTATGACGGCGACAAATGCTAACTTATCTTTATCACTTAAAAAAGGACAAAATAATCCAGTCGCAGTTTTCTTAGCCCCTGATGATAGTTGGAAAACGGCAACTCAGGGCAAAAATGTTCTCTTTGATGGTAAAAATCTTGATTCGGATTTTAAGATTTTCACAGACGGCGGTCGTGAAAAGGTCTTTCCGGCATATGCTGGAAACGAAAAGACGACAGATACTAAGAATAACGATGTTTTACCGACAGAAAATGAGAGAATTTTAGATTTAGAAAGTGCCGGTATGGGAACCATGAAAGATTACTTCTTTGGTGACTATTCCTTAGATTGCACCAAGGGTATGGACATAAGTAAAACTGTAAACGCTGCATTAAATCGAGGCGATAAAACGATAAATATTATGCTATTTACGCCATACACGCTTCCGGCAACCATGGACTTATATAATACGATTTCGGCAGGAGTGGATACTTCAAAAATTCCGTCACTTACTATGTCATATCAAAAGGCATATGTTATGGGTGAAGTTTTGCGAGATTTAAATACCGTGACGGTAAACGTAAGTGTAAATGTTAAAAATCCAAATGCGTGGCTCTTTATCTGTGGGTATACAGAGAACAACCTGTGCGATGTGGAAGTCGTAAAAGATATAAAAGATATAAATACAGCAGAAGTTTCGGGTGATGTGATAAAGGCGTTTATACTTGAAAAGGATACGCTTGTGCCATTTACTGATGTTGGAGTAGCAGCGAATTAAAATAGTGTCCCCGCTTGTATTGCGGGGACAATTGAAAGGAATGATTGTACAATGAGAAAGGGAACATTTAGCGATAAGATATTGAATGTATCGTTTTATACGATTATTACGATATTTTCTTTAATATGCATTATACCATTTGTATTGGTAATTTCTAGTTCGCTGACATCTGAAAGTTCGATTTTAAAGTATGGATATAATTTATGGCCTCGAGAATGGTCGCTTGATGCATACAGGTTATTGTTTAAAACTGATACAATCTTAAATGCGTACAAAGTAACCATATTTACCACGGTTGTGGGAACAATTTTTAGTATGCTGTTTTCCAGTATGGCAGCGTATGCACTTTCTGTAAAGTCTTTTTACAACCGCAACAAAATAGCGTTTTTTATATATTTTACAATGCTTTTTAGCGGTGGACTTGTGCCTACATATTTACTTATCACTAACTATTTACATTTAAAGGATAGTATTTGGGTACTTATAATTCCATCAATTATCAACCCATGGAATTTGTTTTTATTACGAAACTTTTTTAATGGAATCCCCGATTCTTTGGCGGAATCTGCAAAGATTGATGGTGCCGGCGATATTACAATTTTATTTAAGATTATTTTACCGATTTCATTGCCGGGAATCGCAACGGTTGGATTGTTTTACGCACTAAGTTATTGGAACGAATGGTATAAAGCAATGCTTTACTTGCGTTCAACCGTTAAATATCCACTTCAATATATTATAATGCAAATAATGAGAGATGTACAATTTATAAACGATAACGCCGCACAGGTGGGGCTTGCAAGCGGAAGCAACCCTGCCTATACATCACAAATGGCAACGGCTGTTGTTACAATAGGGCCTATTATATTTTTATATCCATTTTTGCAAAAATATTTCGTAAAAGGTCTTACTGTTGGGTCAATAAAGGGTTAAAATCAACATTAAATTAAAGTTAGGAGAGAAGAAAAATGAAAATTAATAAAATAAAGAAATTTAAAAAAGTTATAGCGGTAGCTGTTTCGGCAGTAATGCTTAGCGGAGTTTTGGCAGGTTGTGGTAGCGGAATGTTTGCGGATACGAGTTCTAGTGAAACGAGCGGGCTTACACCTCTTAAAATTATGCTAATGGGCAAAGAACCAGCGGGGTTTTCAGAAGTTTTAAAAGAGTTTGAAAACAAAACAAAAGATACGCTAGGCGTAAAATTGGACATTGAATGGTGCGCCCAAGGAGATATGAAAAGTAAATTGCAACTTCGCATGGCATCTGGTGAGGAATACGACATGGTGTTTGATGCACCATTTTTAAATCTTAGACAACATTCGTCAAGCGGTCTCTATCAGCCACTTGAAAGTTATTTTAACAACCCTGAATATCCGGGACTTCAAAAAGCGTTTAGCGATAAAATTGTTAACTTAAATTACATGTTTGACCATTTATACGCAGTTCCTATCATGCGTACATACGGAAACGGTATTGACTGCGTTTATTATAGAAAGGATTTAGCTGAAAAATACAATATTGGTGAAATTGATAGTTATGAAAAACTTCAACAATATTATGATGCAATAAAACAAAACGACCCTTCGATGATTCCAATTAGCTTAAAAGATAACAGAGGCTTTTATAGCATGTTCCGTCCTAATGACGCAGATATGTCAAAAAAGCATATTGCAAAAATCAGTGCAGGAGGTCCGTTTTTTAACATTTTGCTGGACGATAAAAACGAAAAGATTGTTTCGGTAGCGATGGAAGGCGATGCAACAGAAAAGTTTTCAAACTTCCCCGAACCATACAAAAATGGAACAGGAACGCAAAGACTGGAAAAAATCCGTGAATGGAATAAATATGCAGAACCTGATTCTGTGAGCCAAAAAGACCCAGCTTCACAATTTGCGGGCGGAAAAGCGGCATCATTTGTTGATAATTATGACGGCTATGAAGTTAATAAAACAAAACTCAAAGCGGCTATTCCAGAGGCTGAACTTGGAACATTTATCATGGTAGATGACGTTCGTGAAATGAAAGAAGGCGCACGAAGCGCTACATATATGTCAAACAACTATTTAGCTATCCCTACAACAAGTCACAAAATTGACAAAACTATGAAGTTCCTTGATTGGTTGTTTGCATCCGAAGAGAATCACAACTTGTTTGAACTCGGAATTGAAGGCAAAGATTGGGAAAAGGTCGGAGACGACCAATTTAAATTCCCAGAAGGAGTCGACTCTTCAAATGCGTATACATTTCCTGGGTATTTAATGACATGGAACCCAACTTATGTAAGATTTCCAAATACTTTAGAGCCAAAAATTTTGGAATATAAGAAATATGATTTAAAAGAGAGTTCATATATAGAAAGCCCTCTTGCTGGATTTATATTTGATTCCACAAACGTTAAAACAGAACTTGCAAAGGTTAAACCTATACTTGATGAAGTCTACAACCCGCTTGAACACGGCGTTTTAGATAATCCTGTAGAAACACAAAAACTTAATACGGCAAAAGCTCGTGAAAACGGTTTAAACGAAATCGAGGCGGAACTTGTGAAGCAGCTAAACACTTTTCTTTCAAAAAAGAAATAGAAAATAAAAATTTAATTATTCATGAATAATATTGGGAAAACCGAAGGACTATCTATAGTGTATTTCTGTTATGGGTATTGTAAATCCATATAGAATGTGTTATAATATTTCTGAAATATAAAAAAGTAAGAACGATTTTCCTCATGTTTATCAAAAATCTGTTAGCTTTAGAAATAGAGAGACTTTAAATAATAAATATTTGAAAATGAGGAAAGTTTATGATGAATTATAATCCTAAAAATTATGGTGGGTGTGCTGATGGTCTTACCGTTGATACTGTTGCAATCCAAAAGGCAATTGATGATTGTAATAAGCATGGTGGCGGATACGTTGTATTGGAAAACGGAACGTATGTTTCAGGGACGATTAGACTTCGTTCTGGCGTTTTTTTGAAAATTGAGGTATCAAGCAGGTTAGTTGCGTCTTCGGATATTTCCGATTATCCGCTGGATACCCACCATAATCGTTATATTAATGAAAGAGATATGGATCCGTGCTTTATTTTTGCTGAAGATGCCGAGAATATTGGAATAGTCGGCTATGGGGAAATTAATGGTAACTCTACCGCTTTTCCTAATAAAAATAGTATTTATCGACCAATGTTAATTCGTCTTTTGCGTTGCACGAATATACATATTAATGAACTGCGATTGTATAATTCTGCCGCATGGACAACAGCGTTTTTGGATTGTGAAAATATTTGGATAAACGGCGTGGATATTCGAAATGAAGAACGCTATAATGGCGATGGACTGGACTTTGATGGCTGTAAAAATGTGTTTGTTTCGAACTGTAAAATCTTTGGTACAGACGATAACCTTTGCCTTCAAGCCAGCAGTGAAAAATTTCCTATGCAAAATGTGCATATCACAAATTGTATGTTTACGTCAATTTGTGCGGGAATTCGAATTGGACTTAAATCTATAGGTGAAATTTCAAGCGTCGTAATTTCAAATTGCACTTTCAAAAATGTTTGGCGTGAGGGCGTAAAGATTGAGTGCAGCGAGGGCGGAACAATTTCTGATATAGTTATATCAAATCTTGTAATGACTAACGTTACACGCCCGATTTTCATAATATTAAATAATCGTTTTGACATAATTGGTACATCTATCGAACTAGAAAAAATGCCTAAAATCGGTAAAATGCAAAGAATAAATATTTCAAATGTCATTGCTACAGATACTTTGGAAATGGGAAATATTCACTATAGATTTTCGGGTGATATTATGGGTTCGCCGTCATTTAATGGAATTCGAGTTGACGCAAATTCAGAAAACCCTATTGAAAATTTGACGCTTTCTAATATTACATATACAGCATTTGGGGGCGTAAAGATTTCGGATATTCCAACAGAATATCCTAAAATTTATGATATGCGTGGCGTTTATCCAACTAAAGTTTCGGAAAATTATTATCCGGATTGGAGCCGTTCGGCATTTATAGATATTAGAAATGTCTCAGGGTTATGCCTTGAAAAAGTCTTTCTTCATGCCATAAATAAAGATGAAAGAGAAGATGTAATAATCGAAAATTGCAAAATATTTACAGATGATATAAGAATAATATAAAATCATTAGCGTGGACAGAGGGAAGTTTTATGAAAGATTTTTTTGCTAAATTTATTAATGAATTTAAGAATAGCAGCTATTTTCGCAAGACTTTTATATCGTATTTGCTTATGGGGTGCGTTATTTTCACCTTGTTGTTATCCATGGTTACCACTATGCTTTCACAACAATCTATTCGCCAATAT
>JAVXFE010000047.1:0-9988 GCA_036658075.1 Oscillospiraceae bacterium | reverse complement strand
TATCAAAAAACTTTTTACCCAGTGCATTTGAGCCTAGTAAAAGTACGATAGAGACGATTCCCTGCATCAGCCCGAAAGCGGTCGCCAGCGAATATTTCCCATTTTGGATACCCTGTCGGTATATCAAGGTGTTGATGACCTCCGTACTCTCCTGTGTATATACATTCTGGAAGCCGTAAACCTGTTCAAAGTTGGTAGCTACCAGACTTGCCATGTTCATAATCAATACGATCAGAACAGTATTTTTGATGGAGGGCAGTGTGATATGTAACATCTGTTTCCATTTGCCGCAGCCATCCACAGTTGCTGCCTCATAGAGCGATGGGTCAATCCCTGCGATTGCCGCCAGGAAGATAACCGAGGACCACCCGACATTCTTCCATATATGGGAGGCAAATAGAATACTCAGAAAATAATTGGAATCCAGAAGAATATTCTTCGCTTCCCAACTGCTTCCAACCACTGTCGTCATCAGGCTGTTAAACGTCCCCTCTGTCGCAAAGAATGAATAGAAGATACCCACCACAGAGATCCATGACAAAAAGTACGGCATATAGCTGATCGTCTGCACCACTTTTTTAAACATCATGTTTTTAATTTCATTAAACATAAGAGCCAGTGCTATTGGAAAAAGAAATGTTCCAAACAGAAGTACCGCACTGTAAAGAAATGTGTTTGCAATCGCCTTGAGCATGTCTGGATAGGTAAAAATGGTAATAAAATTCTTTAATCCCACCCACGGGCTTTTCAAAACACCATCCACTATATTAAACTCCTTGAAGGCAATCACCAGCCCCGCAAGCGGTATATATGAAAAGACGAACACCAAAAGAATCGCTGGCAAAATCAGTAGATAGGAATGTTTATGTTTTTTAACATTAACCAGGAAGCCCGAAGAATCTACCTCCCTTTTTGCAATTGTCGTGCAAGCTTTCATCTGCTGTCTCCCCCTTTTATGTTTTGTATTACTAGTATACATGGGATGGTCGGAGAAGTAAACTACATGATTGGATTAAAAATATCGGTATTGGGTGAAGTGAAACAAAATGAATTTAAAATAAAATATTTAAAAAGCTGTTACATTATTAGCAAATCCATTTGAAAACATGCTTACATCTTGTATGTATGGGGATACGATGTTTTTGTTTCTTTCCCTGCCCGCAAAATTTCCATCATTATAATTTGATAATATTGTAATCGATTTTATAGTATTAATACATTCGTCTCTTACCTCTACATCTTTTTCCGTCTCTTTACTAATAAAAAACATTTCCTTTCCGCAGCCGTACAAAATGGCACTTGGGTCTGAACTTGCTCCTTCTATATGCGGAAAAGGCATAATAGATATATCTTTTAATTGCCTTTCGATGATTTTTTGAACAAACATAGAATGATGTACAATCAATTGTATGATTAGGGAAAGAGTTTTTTGCTCTTTCCCTGTTTTTATGCCAATTATTATTTTACACTAAGTTGTCCCATATCTTATCAAAAACAACAAATCACTATTCACATAAATTGGCAATGATACAATTTAAGTAATAAAACACGCGATTTGAGTAATTATGGTTTTTCCTTAAAAATAATTGTTATAATAGAATTATAAATATTATTATTAAAACTTATTTTTATATTACGTTAGGAGAAATTTTATGAAAAATCTAAAAAAATGTGTCGCCATAATATTATCAATAATAATGCTATCAACTTTAGTCACACCCATAAATATATTCGCCAAAAGCACCGCAAGCGATGCGGAAACATTAAATGGTTTAATTTCGGGTTATACTCTTACAAAATCAGATGGAAGTGTACTTAAAGATGGAGATGAAATTTCCTTTTTAACGAATTTTAAATTAACATATACGCTTAATCTATCCCCTAATATCTTGAAAAACTTTAAAGATGATGGGTCAACAAAATATGTTATTCCTCTTCCAAAATATTTAAAAGCAACTCATGAAGCTTCTGTACCGCTTGATATTCCTTTGGATCCTCCTTTGCATGTGGGAGACGTTACTTTTAAAGATGCAACTGCTACTATTGTTTTTGCAAGCAACGTTTTTAAAGATATAACCGAGGGTGATTCTGTTCTTTTTTACTTTTCTTCCAAACTCGATAAAGTTCAGGTTGATAAGCTAGAAAAAGTTGATATTAAGATTAATGAAGTTGACCAAATGACGTTTGTTGTAACTGAAAACAAGCCGCATCTAGCTGTGCCACCAGTTAAAACCGAGAAGACGGGTTCGTACAATGCAGGTATCATCACATGGACTGTTAAAATCAAGAAAAATGACGATGTGGACGGAATAGTTTTTAAAGATATCATTGATAACCAACAAATCTATAAAGCGGATACTTTTAAAATTAATAATTCATCAATCGTTCCAGAAATTTTAGGAAACACATTGACCTATACTTTTCCAGCTCCAATCGCCGCCGACACTGTTATTACATATCAAACCGCTCCGCTTGATACAGTTTTTCATAACGGAAATCAAGTACTAACCGGAAATGTTACCCTTAACAATCTAGCTGAGTTATATGATTCAAATAATAAAAAAGTTTCAAGTAAGAATGGTACCCTTACATTTTCAAGAGATTGGCTTTTGAAAAATTATCTTATTGATTCAACCACTCGAACCATAACATGGTCGCTTATTATCAATCCCAGTGCCTTGAGCCTCACAAAAGTGACTGTGCATGACACCTATCCATCATACCTTGATTTTGTTGATGGGTCGCTTACATGCGATACTGCAACAACAAGCAATCTTAATTTTGACAAAAGCAATCCAAAAGAAACTGCGGCGACATTCGATTTATCAGATTTAAAGCAACGATGCGTTGTGACCTACAAGACGAAAATTGATGATAGCTTTTATACTGAAAATTATAAAAATATCACAAACAAAGCATGGCTTACATTTACATGGGCTCCAGGGGATGGTCCAGGAATTAACTTTACACTTCCGACAATTGAAAAAATCGCTAATGTAGTGTCTAGTATAGTTAGCAAAAAAGGGGTTAGTTACGACCCTATAAGTCATAGAATTACCTGGCTTATCACGGTAAACAGCAACAAAGTAAATATGAAAACCGCAAAAATCACAGAAACTATGGATGCTGATCAAAAATTTATTTCTGCAAGCATGGATACTGTGCCAATTTCACCTAAAAATCCAAACGACTCAAACGCTTATGTTTTTGAACTCGGAGACATTGGAACAAACACAAAAGAGATTACCGTTATAACTGAATCAACAAATCCTTCATATTTTGCGGCAAATATAACGCACGAATACGCAAATACGATAAAACTTGAAGGCACCGACTCTCTTAATCGACCGATAAATCCGTCAGCTGTCACTTCTAAGTATGCCTGCACAAGCACAATACTTACAAAAAGAGCGGTAAAATATGATTATTCCACCCAAAAAATAGATTGGAAAATTGAAATAAACAAAAACGCAATGCCAATGAACTCGGTTATCATTCAAGATGTTTTACCCACGGGCCTTACGCTTGACACAAGCAGTGTAGCGTTGGATTCAGAAGCTTTTTCTAACTATACCGATGTGGAAGGAACACTTAACTTCACTATTGGAAATATAACTACTACAAAAATACTTACTTTTACAACCAGCGTAAACACAGCCTTAATTAACGATTTTCAAACAATGAAAAGCGTTAATATTGCAAACACGGCAAAGGTTAGCTTTGACGAAAACCCTGTCGGTGTAGAATCAACTTGTACAAAAGCGATATCGAATAACATGGCAAAGAGCAGTGTTTATGATAAAGATTTAGGCTTGATTAGCTACAGCATAAGCATTAATCCTAACGCTATAAACTTTACTAATAATTTAGTGTTTAAAGACACCATGGATTTGGGAATAGTTGTTGATATGAACACCCTTAAATTGTTTGAGGCAACGGTTGGCGAAAACGGAACATTAACCGCTACCACAAATGATGTGACAAGTTCTATTATCCCAGCATACAACCGTCAGGATAACATCTTAACGATACCTCTTCCGAAAACGACAACGCCATATATCTTAAAATATGACGCAGACATTGCGGATACCTCAAAAACTAACTTTAATAATACTGCCGAAGTTGATGGCACAGAATTTAAAATTGTAAAAGAAACAAAAAATATCATTACTGAAGATGCAGGTTCAATAGGAACGGCAGCTAAAAGAAAAGGTAGTTTAACTATTACGAAAAATGATAGCAACGATGAGAATCGAAAAGTTTCAGGGGCAACATTTAAGATTTTTTTAAAGTCTACAGGTGAAGAAATCAACACAGGAATCACAGACGAAAAAGGCATCGTCACTTTTTATCTTCTTTCAACAAACACCGACTATACAGTGAAAGAAGTTGCAAGTCCAGACATGTACGTTTTAGACGAAACACCTTTTGATGTTACCATTGGTTCGGGGGCAACAAAAAATATAGCTCAAACACGCACAAATGTGCGAAAGTTAAAAGTTATATACAACGGGAACGGTGGTAAAACAAAAGTTACTGACCCTGAAAATTATGTCCCCGGCACTTCTGTTACGGTTAAAGAAAAAGGCGATACCGTTAGAGCTGGTTACGCCTTTGCCGAATGGAATACAAAAGCTGATGGCACAGGCGATAAATATCTCAAAGAGGGTGGCAATCAGTTTATAATCACCCATGATACGATTCTTTATGCAATTTGGACACCGAACAACGATACAAAATACAAAATCGAACACTATAAGCAAAACTTAGAAGATAAAAACTTCACCATTGTGACTGAGGATACAGAAAACAAAACAGGCAAAACAGACGACACGGTTTCCGGAACGCCGAAAGTTTACGACGGGTTTACGTTTGATGAAACGATTCCCGAAAGCCTCAAAACAGCTACAATAAAAGGGGATGGCTCACTTGTTTTAAAACTGTACTACACTCGAAACCTTTATAAAGTTACGTATGACGGAAATGGCGGAAAAACCGCCGTTGAAGATGAAAAAAGCCCATATGTATACGAAAGCTTAGTTACCGTAAAATCCAAAGGCAACACCAAACGCGATAAATATACATTTAAAGGTTGGAACACTTCACCGGACGGTAAAGGGGTTTCATATAAAGTAAATGGAAACGAAACTTTCACAATTATTAAGGACACAACGCTTTATGCACAATGGAGTAAAAATCCAGAACACTCTAACAATGGTGGACATCATGGAGGTATTATAATTGAGCCATCGCCGGCACCTACACCGGCACCGTCCCCCACTGAAACACCAGCACCGTCCCCCACTGAAACACCAACGCCTGACGATACCAAACCAGAACTTTTAACTGGTGACCATATTTGGTACCTTCGTGGATATCCCGACAATACAATAAGACCAGAGTCAAATATAACACGTGCTGAAGTTTCGCTTGTATTTTTCCGACTTCTTGAAAACAGTAGTGCAATACCTACCGTTGATGATATAAAATTTTCAGACGTTTCTATGAAAGATTGGTATGGGCTTGCCATTGGAACCTTAAACAAACTCGGAATAATTGATGGATACGAAGACGGAACCTTTAGACCAGATGAACCAATGACTCGTGAAGAAGCAGCAACGGTTGCCATCAAGTTTGACGGCTTGGAAAAAGTTCAAGAAAACCCATTTGTTGATATTGACGATACCAGATGGGCATACGACTATATACTTTCAGCATACAAAAAAGGATGGTTTAAAGGGTATCCTGATAAAACTTTTAAGCCTGACGGCGATATCTTAAGGGCAGAATTTGCAACACTTGTAAATAACGTTACAAACAGGAATGTTTCTCAAGATGGAATTTTAAGCACTGCTCATATGTTTAGCGATTTAACACCTGAACATTGGGCCTATGAGGCAATGATGGAAGCATCACACACACATGATTTTGACCGCAAAAATGATAATTCCTTAGAAATATGGACACAAATAACAGACACAGGGCTTGATGAAGCCTATAATCTATAACAAAAAAGAACGAGGTATTGGGAATCCACATCCCCGATACCTCGTTTGTCTTTAGTCTGAGCGTGCCGTTGGCATGCTTTTTTTATAGGCTATTTTCTTTTATGTGTTTTATTAAGTCATCTATGTATGTATATGCAAGACAAACACTGGTATCTGCTGCGCCATAATACATGGCTATGCGTCCTGTTTCTTCATTATACAATGTGCTACATGGGAAGACAACGTTTGGAACATCACCAACGCATTCATAATTCATATGAGGTGCCATAATATATGGAGCTGTTCTGTACTTTACCTTCCATGGTTCATCTTTATCAAGTATCGCCGCACCGGCACTATACGTGTACCCATTACAAGACAACAATACGCCATGATATATCATTAGCCAACCATCATCACATTCTATAGGAGTGGGTCCCGCTCCTACTTTAAGCTCTTGCCATCCAGCGGTGGGACTCATTACATGTTTATGCCGTCCCCAATGTACCAAATCTGGGCTTTCACTATAATAAATATCCCCAAAAGGCGTGTGTCCGTTATCGCTGGGGCGGCTAAGCAATGCATATTTGCCATTAATCTTTTTTGGAAACAAAACTCCGTTACGATTAAATGGCAAAAAGGCGTTTCCTACATCATAAAAATCCACAAAGTCAAACGTATACGCAATCCCAACCGTGGGACCATCAACACAGTTGCAATATGACACATAATATCTGTCCTCGATAAAGCATACCCGTGGGTCATAACCCTTTACCATGTATTTAGTACCGTTTTCGTCAATCATTTCTAATGCATTATCACTAATGTCCCACGTTATTCCATCAGTGCTAAATCCCACACGCAGGCGTAAAATCCTTGATTTATCATCTATACGGAAGACCCCCGCATAGCCATCTTTAAACGGCACTACCGCACTATTAAAAATGCTGTTTGCATCTTTTGCATTTTCTCTTGTTAAGATTGGATTTTTAGCACTCCGCCATATTACGTCGTTACAATCTTTCGGTCTATCTTCCCACGGAATCCCTGTTTTATTTTCTATCATAATCTTTTCTCCATTTTCTTATATTCTTATTTTGTTATTCTGTTATGTTTAGCTTTTCACTTGAAAATATAAATGTCGGCGTTCCTGTTATTTCTAAAGTACTGACTTTTGCCGCTTTATTTGCACTTCCGTCCGCTTTAACCATGGTGATTTCACTATTAGCCGAAATGTTTAAAGGCTTTACTGTTTCACTTGCTGTCCACACCGCCGTAACATAACTGTTTCGACTTTCGTCCCAAAATTCATAAGCATACGTAAGTGCTGAAAGCCCTGAAATCGACCTTGTAAATTCAGATTCACTCAATATTCGGCTCATTATATAATAACCATAATAAGCTTCTTTCGGTTTGGCGTTCCAGTCGATAAGTCCAAAGCTCTTTTCTCGGTCATTAAAATCGTCACCCTCATCTTGGAAACAATACCAGTATACTTGCTTTATATCATTTGCTGCCGCATGAAGATACGAACGCACACAATAATCCCTTTGATTTTCACGACTTTGTGCCATCATTACATAATCCACAGTGGCAGGATTAAATGTACTCCACCCTATCTCCGAAAAGATAATTGGTTTATTTCCATCATTATTATTTGCCATTGTTGCACGCAAATCCGAAATCTTTTGTGGCAGTAACTCCGGCATACCCAATGAAGGCAGTCCTCCCGGCTTTCCATTTTCCTTTTTTGAGTACGGATGAACATCAATAACATCAAAATTATCCTTAAAATCATTTGATGTTTTATATAAATTATCGAGATATTTAAGGCATTTATTTGCTTCCGTTCCCATAAGTGTCGGTTCACACAAGAGGCTATTTGGACTTTTAGCCTTTAAAGCTGCAAAATTCGTCTTTATTTTTTCTGCATATTGTGCCGCCGTGAAGGTATCCTCGGGTTCGTTTCCTGTAGAAAACGTCCACTTCCCCAACTTGTTATCATTTAAAACCGCCCCATCATCGTAAAACAAATGAAAGTTTATTCCATACGCCGCATATCGTGACAACATAGCATTATCATGATTAAACCATCGAGAATTATTAATCCCATCAACTTTTGATAAAAGCTTTAACTTTTTCTCAATATTTGCATTCTCGTCAGGATGGTTAACATGCGAACTTCCGCCGTTTGGATATTCGTTTATGTTAAAAATTCCACCTACTTTTGAATCCCCCAAAGCTGACGGTGTATGAAATTTTATAACTTCCACATTTTCATTCGCCACCGAATCATTTAAAATTGGCACAACGGCAGCATAATAATCCGTGTTAGGTTGTGTTCCCATATACGTTACAATCGATGAATTAAACTGTGTTTTTGCCACGCCGTCTCCTGTTTCATATGCTTTCACAGGCATCATTCCCGCAACAGAAATAAAATCATTTTCACTTAAATATAACGAATATCCCTGCACAGAATTAGCGTACGTATTATATCCCGACCAATCGAAATAAATCGTTGAGGCATTCTTCACTTTTGCTCGTAAAGGAATCTTTTCAGGTACAGGATTTGCCGCCACTTTGGAGTCTATAATCGTATACCCCTCAATGTCAACCTCTTTAATTTCCAGCCACTCTCCTGCTTTTTTGTTAATAATAAGCTTTGCATATCTTGCGTTTAAGCCCGGAACACCCGCCGAATTTTGGATTCGATACCCGCTGGAAAAATATTTCTTTCCATCAAGGCTAAACTGTGCTTCCATACTTTCAAGTCCGTTTGCGGATACCACAATATCGCCCACTTGGTATTGCTCTTTTAAGTCAAAGACTACAGAAGTAAACTCACCTTGTGTACCCGCAACCTCATTATAAATCCCATCGGTTAAACGAGACGTATCCCATGTTATATCGTTTTTGGTACCAAACGGTTCCTCGGTATCCCATGTGTAGCTCATGTTTAATGCTTCACTTGCTATTTTAGAGCCATATACCGCAACTTCATCAATGCGAAGGCTGGTCATGCCGACTTTTTTTCTTATAATAATCTTTAAAAACCGTGCATATGTAGTGGCTGAGTTTTTAAGTTCCGTCATAACGGGTCGATTACCGGCTGATTCTTTTACGGCTTTATCTAAAATTTTATTATAACTTATTCCGTCAGTGCTGGCTAAAACTTCGACATTTTCCGCTTTTGAAGTCGCACTGTTATACGTCCAAAATCTAAGAGAGTCAATACTATAAACATCATTTAAATCGGCTAAAATATTCGCCACGCATTCACCGTTTCCGGTTGTCGAATCCGCATAAAACCCCTCCTGTGAATATCCATCATTCAGCTTCGAGGTATCGCTTAAAAATCCTGCTTCTGTGGTGTTTACACCCTCGGTTATGAAACGAAACTTAGCGTTTGTTTGGATTGTTGGTTGATCTTTAAACATGCCTCCAATGGCGTTGTTGCTAATGAGCGATACTGCGGAGGATTCTTTCGCCGTGTATAGTTCTTTGCACTTGGCTAAAGGTTTTAAGTTTTCAAGGCTTTCAAAAACCATAACTTTTAGTGATTGCCCCTTTTTGATTTCCTCTACAGCTAATGAAATTTTAAGCTCACTGCCCTCACATTTTAGAACATTCTCCAGCTCTCTTTTTTCGTTATATAAAGCAAGTAGCATAACGCCACTCCCGTTTGATACTTTAACGGTTGCCGTCACAGTTCCTATTTTAGGGATATAATAAATCTCCTCGCCACTGTTTCCGGTAATTAAAATTTCTGTCTCTAATGCTATTTTCGGCGTGTCAATAAACGTTTCCGCTCCAAATACCGAAAGACCTTGTACCATCATAAAACATATCAAAATCAAGGCAACATATCTTTTCATTTTATTTCACAGCCTTTCTATCATATATCTATATGAAACGACTTTTTGCAAAAACGCCTGTATATTTATGGTATATATATTAATTTCAATGGGGATGCACATTTAACATATACACCCCCGCTT
>JAVXFE010000046.1:0-10031 GCA_036658075.1 Oscillospiraceae bacterium | reverse complement strand
GTTTTTAGATGTTCATAAGGGATTTCAAGGAATCGACAGCAAAAGAGGTGCCAGCGGAGTCGCTGAAAATCCTTTTATTGCATTAATGCGAAAAGATGCAACCGAAACAAGCGGTGATGTCTTTGGCGTATCGCTTGTGTATAGCGGAAACTTTAAAATAGACATAGAAGTGGAACAATATGGAACCATGCGTGTTATGGCAGGGATAAATCCGCATAACTTTAAGTGGAAGCTTGAAAGCGGTGAGGGGTTTAACACTCCCGAAGCGGTGCTTGTTTATTCTGAAAACGGAATGGGCGAAATGTCGAACACGTACCATAAATTGTATAAAAAGAGATTGTGCCGTGGAAAGTTCCGTGATAGCGTTAGGCCTATTCTTATTAACAATTGGGAAGCTACATATTTTGACTTTACTGAGGATAAACTGCTTAAAATTTGTGATAAAGCGGTGGATATGGGAATTGAAATGTTCGTTTTGGACGATGGCTGGTTTGGAAAGAGAAACAGCGATACGTGTTCGCTTGGCGACTGGTTTGTGAACCTTGAAAAGCTCCCCGAGGCAATTAATGGGCTTGCAGAAAAAGTTAACAAGCGTGGCCTTCAGTTTGGGCTTTGGGTAGAACCGGAGATGATTTCACCTAACAGTGAACTTTTTGAAAAACACCCAGATTGGGCGATACATGTTCCGGGTCGAGAACGCCATGAAGGTCGAAGCCAATATATCTTAGATTTAAGCCGTGATGACGTTTTGCAGTATCTTATCGAAATATTTAAAGGCGTATTTTCAAGTGCTAATATCCAATATATAAAATGGGATATGAACAGAAATATGACCGATATTTATTCGGTTAAGTTGCCAAATGACAGACAGGGCGAGGTTGCACACAGGTATATTTTGGGGTTATATAGGCTTATGGAAGAGCTAACACAGTCGTTTCCGAACATATTATTTGAAGGGTGCAGTGGCGGAGCAGGGCGAAACGACCCGGGAATTTTATATTATATGCCACAGAATTGGGGCAGTGACGATACGGATGCCGTAGAGCGAATGGATATTCAGTATGGTGCAAGCATGGTGTATCCCGCAAGTTCTTTATGCTCACATGTGTCAGATGTGCCGAATCATCAGGTCGGAAGAGTTACTCCGCTTAAAATGCGTGGAGATGTAGCCATGAGCGGAATGCTGGGTTATGAATTTGACTTATCTAAGCTAAATGATGAGGATACAAAAGCTATAACAGAGCAAATTTCTACATATAAACGAATACGTAAAATTATATGCATGTCAAACGAGTATAGGCTTTTAAATCCCTTTGAAACACGCAGTGCAGGCTGGATATTTGTGTCAGATGATAAGAGCGAGGCGGTGGCGTTTTATTTTAACAAGCTTGCAAAACCAAATTCGGAACTTAGACGCATGAAGCTTAGAGGGCTTGATTCTGAAAAAGTTTATATTATAGACGATAAAGAATATACAGGAAAGACACTTATGAATTATGGCTTATATCTTCCGATGTATGAAAAGGATTTCGAAAGCAAGGTTTGGGAAATACACGAAAAATAACAAAATACTAAATGGGGTGAAAATTATGAAACGTGCAAAAGTTGTATCGATTTTATTAATAATGTCAATGGTATTTAGTCTTTTTACTACTGTTACGATTGCGGCAGAAAATGCTCCGACTAACGTAGCGATAGGTAAAACAATTACGGCATCATCTACACATTCCGAGGGGTATTCAGCTGAAAAAATGGTAGATGGAAATAGCACTACACGTTGGGCACAAGGAAGTGGCGAGACAAATTCGCTAGCCACGATTAACCTTGACCTTGGTGAAAATTATGATATTTCAAAGACGTCAATCATGTATGAGTTTGACAATGGATATATGTATAAGATTGAATATTCTACAGACAAATTAACATGGAATGTTTTTGTTGACAAAAGTGCCGTTAAAACAACTACAAAAACAACAATAGACGAAAAAGCGGCGGTTAGTGCCAGATATATTCGTTTAACCTCTATTCACGCAGATTGGGGTTCAAGTATTTATGAATTCGAGGTATACGGCGTGAAAAGCGGTGGAAGTGTAACTCCACCACCAATCATAACGGATTTTAGCTATATCCGAAGCACAAGTGAGTACATTGAATTTTTACCTAGTATTACTCATGATGAAATGAGCGGAAGTGCGACGAATGTGGCGGTAAACGGTGGCTTTAGTGTAGACATGACATGGGCTGAATCGAGCCTTAAAACTGTTCAAATTACTTCAAATGAAGGAAACGTTTGTAACCTTCTTAAAAGTGGCGTTACAAACTGGTCAAGCAAGGCGATTTATCAGAAGTTAGCCAGCGGTTCTTATAAAAGAGTAAGCGAATTTATTAAAAATCCTCCCGATTATAATAAACTTGCATTTAAGACGGAAGTTGGCGGTGTCTATGTAATAGTGGACGAAGCGACCGCTCCCGTTATAAACGATAATGATGCTTCAATTACTTGGAACAACTATAACCAGCACGGCGATAGGGATTTAGGGGCATTAAACGGCGATGCACATTATGCGGATGCTAAAGATGCAAGCTTTGAATTAAGCTTTAATGGCACAGGGATTGACATTATTGGTGAGGTATCACAGGGCGATACTGATGTCCAAATGAAAGTGGAAATAGATGGCGTAGAACATGGAGTGAGTCATGTTACCTATGAGGGTGACGGAACTCGAAACATGAAACAGGTTTTATATAGTGTTTCTGGTCTTTCTGACGGCGTGCATACGCTAAAAAGCACGAAGCTTCAAGGCGGAAATTATTTCGTAATAGACATGTTTTCTATTGGTAAGCCAGCTATTGATACAGAAATGCTTACAGGTTATCGCATAAACAATATTGACCCACGAATTAAGCTTACCGATTTTCAGGGTCACAGTACAGGACGTAAAAACGGTGATTATTGCAACGATGTTTCATATACATATAATAATGCTAGCTTTACCGTTGACTTTGAAGGTACCGGAATTGATGTTATAGGAAACAAGCATGCACAGACGGCAAATCTAAAAATGTACCTTGATGGTTCTTCGACGGCGATAGATGTTAAACCAAGCGAAAGTGCGGGCGTGGTTAGAACCCAGCAGGTTATCGCAAGCGTTTCCGAATTGGAATACGGCAAGCATAATTTGCGTGTTGAAGTTATTACCGATGGCGGAAAGTTTTTAGAGTTTGATGGTGTAAATGTTCACGGATATTTCTTCCATTATGTAAATGATACAGAACCCACCATCATATATGGTCCTACTTCTGATGGATGGCAAACTTTCGGAAATAGAAATAATACTTTCGGTGAATATTTAGCGAGTATGCATCTAACAGATAAAATCGGAAACACGGTTGAATATACCTTTACAGGTACAGGGATTGACGTTTTGGCAACACTTGACAGTAACGATAACGACCTCGGAATTACCATTGATAATGGTGAAGTGTCGAGAGTATCCACAAGCACTAATTTAGGCGGTGGCGTGCGGAGTTCGGTTGCGTATTCTATTGATGGACTTGAAAACACCACGCATACGATTAAGGTTGAAAACCTTGAAACGCCAGAAAAATCATGGACAATATTTGAGGGATTTGTAGTGAAAGTTAATCCAAATACTATAGCTCCACCACCGGCAAGTGGCGTATTTTATGTTTCACCAAACGGAAATGACACCAATGTCGGCGATACAACGACTACAGCCTTTAAAACCATAAAAAAGGCAAAAGAAGAAGTTGCTAAGATAAATAAAAACATGAACGCCGATATTATCGTAAACGTTATGGGCGGCGAATATTATCTCGATGAGACTATAAATTTTGGAGTTGGGGATTCGGGTACAAACGGCTTTAACGTAATATATAAAGCATATGACAGCAATAAGCCTATCGTAAGCGGTGGTGTGGATATTTCTACCGGGTGGGAAGTTCATGACGCGAATAATAATATCTATAAAAAAACAGGCGTAAACTGGGACTTCCGTCAACTTTATACAAGTGGCGACCGTGCTATAAGGGCCCGTTCTATAAACATGACAAACCCACTTACGGCAGGACCATATCACCGTGGCGGAAACGGTGACGCTAACTATCCTATGAAAATAAGTCTAAATAGAGATGGAATGGCTGCAAACAACGGCGTAGCGGAAATGATTTGGGTAGCGAGCTGGAGCCAGTTCCGTGCCAGAGTAGAAAAGTATGACGTTTTGGGTGATGGTTCGGTAACTTTTAAGGCACCTGAAAAAGATTTTGCGTGGGACCATCATGTCCAAGGTAACACGCCGTACTTCTTTGAAAATGCATATGAATATATTGACGCTGAGAGTGAGTGGTTTTTAGATAGTGCTACAGATACGCTATATTATAAGCCGAGAAAAGGCGAGGTTATGAACACGGCTAAAATTATTGCACCAAAGCTTGAAACTTTAGTCAATATTGAAGGCGTAAGTAAAGAAAATAAAGTCAAGAATATAAAGATTGAAGGAATCCAATTTAATCATACGAATTGGCTAAAACCAAGCGAGGTTGGATATTGCAGTGTTCAAGGCGGATTTCGCTATCAAACCGTAAGCGGTGGCACCACGAAGCAGTTGCGTGGACCTGCACGCTATGAAGCACCAACGTCTATGCTACAGCTTAAATATACAAGCAATATCACACTTGACAAAAACGACTTCTCGTTTTCAGGAAGTTGGGGAGTTATGGGATATAATGGCACAGACCATACCATGATTTCTAATAATAAATTTTATAAAAATGCCGGTGGCGGTGTGACCTTAGGTATGGCAGGCAACGAATGGGACGATATGGACGAAAACGAGAAAATTCGCACATATACCGATATGGACGGTCAAAGTATCTATGATAGCATAGTTAATAACGTTGTTGACACTGTGGCGTGTGACTATAAGGATATGATTGGTATCGGCGCATTATTGCCACAAAATATAACGATTGCACATAACGAAGTGGCAAACCTTCCATATACAGGGATTAACCTTGGCTGGAACTGGCAGGATACAGACCATGGAATGACAGGGAATAAAGTGTATCAAAACTACATTCACGATGTGTGCTTATTGCTTCAAGATGGTGGCGGTATTTATACGTTAGGTCGAATGGACGGAGATTCTATCTTCTATTATAATTATATAAAGAATATCGAAATGGGACAATGGGCACCATGGGATAACCTTATGGGTATATATTTTGATAATGGAAGTTGTTATAAAAAAGCTCAAGCAAACGTGTTTGACAACACGGTTTATGCTTTCCAAGCTTCAAACCCACCAAACCATGACAATATCTTTGAAGGAAATTATTATAACTGCCCTAAAGGAACTAGCAGTATAGGAAGCAGTTCGGCAATATTAAATCGACCGTTTACAAGTGCGGAAGTTCCGGCTGAGGCACAGCGGATTATGGATGCAGCAGGACCTGGAAAGCCTGACCTTCCACCGCCGGGAACCTCTTATAATTTGAGCATTGGAAAAACAGCAACGGCTTCATCTGTTGATACTGTCGGTGGATTTTTACCGGGGAATGCAGTAGATGGAAATAGTGATACACGTTGGGCACAGGAAGATATCCCGGTAAAGCCGGATGAATCCAAAGACCCAACATGGCTAAAAGTTGATTTAGGAGAAAAGCATTCTATATCTGAAATAATTATAGCCTTTGAATTTGGGAACAGATGTAAGTATAAGCTTGAATATTCAGATGATGATATAAATTGGAAAACATATGTCGATAAGCTTAATGTCGACCCATCAGCATCAGAAACTGTATATGCAAGCAAACCGAATGTCAGTGCGAGATACGTAAAATTAACCATGACTTCCAGCGGTTGGGGAAGCGGTGTCCGTGAACTTTCGGTTTATACAAATGAAGTAATGACACCAAATTCTACACTTAGCATATCCGAGGCGGAATTTGAACTTAACCCATCATGGCAAAAACCAATAACCCTAAAAACAATTTTAAACGGCAGTAAGTTAAGCGAAATCAAAAACGGAAGTTATACTTTAGTTAGTGGCAAGGATTATATTAAGCATTGGGATAATATTACTCTAAACACCAACTATTTAAAGACACTTACAGGTACAGCGACTCTTGATTTTGTATTTGACAAGGGACCTAGCCGACCACTTAAAATTACGGTTATAGCTGATGATGGCGCTGAAAACGTTGCACTTAACAAAAGCATTACGGCATCATCTGTGTCATTAGCGCCTGAATTAATGATAGACGGCGATAAAAAGACACGCTGGGCACAAAAAGAAGGAACGGCAAACGTTCCAGCTATAATAAATATTGATTTAGGAAATCTTTATGACATTTCTAAAATATCCACTATGTTTGAACTTAACAGTGGATATAACTACAAAATTGAATATTCTGAAAACAACCAACTTTGGCAGGAATATGTTGATAAAATGGGCGAAAAAACTGCCGTACAAACGATTGTGGACGCTAAGGCTGTTACTGCACGATATATACGAATAACGGCAAATCATTCACAGCTTGGTGCAAGTATTTGGGAGTTTGAAGTAAAGGGCGTATTAAATAAAGATAAGCCTGTTGAAAAACTTGTAAATGTATTGGCAAATAAAAAGGCGGTTTCGTCTTCAACCGATCCAGATCATCCGATTTCATATATAAACGATAACGACACGGCTACACGTTGGGCGCAGACTTTAGGCACAAAAAACGTTCCGACAACAATTGTATTTGACCTTGAAAGAGAATGCGATATTGAGGGTACGTCAATAATGTTTGAAATGGCGAATGGTTATGATTATAAAATAGAGACATCAAAAGATAACCAAAATTGGGAATTGTATGTGGACAAAACGAGTGGTCTTACTACATCACAAATTGTTAATGATACAAAAAATGCTAAGGCACGATATATAAAACTTATTGTAAACCATAAGGATTGGGGTGCAAGCATTTATGAATTTTCGGCGTTTGAAAGAGAGAAGCCATCTCCGACAGCTACACCAACGCCAACGGCAACGGCTAGCCCATCACCTACAGCAACGGCTAGTCCATCACCTACAGCAACCGCTAGTCCATCACCGACAGCAACCGCTAGTCCATCACCGACGGCAACGGCTAGTCCATCACCATCTCCAACGGCGACACCAATGCCTACGGCAACGGCTAGTCCTAAACCATCTCCGACACCTACATTAAAACCTAAACCATCTCCTCCACGAAATAATGGCGGTAGCGGTGGCGGTCGTGGTCATGGTTCAATAGTAGTCAAGAACGACACCGATATAAACACCCTGCCCACACCTGAGGAAGGCGTTAATAAGTTTAAGGATTTAGATGAGGCAGTTTGGGCAAAGAAGGCTATTGAGAACTTATACTTAAAGGGGATAATAAATGGCGTAGACGAGGATTCGTTTGAACCCGATATGCTAATAACTCGTGAAGAGTTTGCAAAAATGATAACCATAGCGTGTGATGCAAAAATATATCAAGAGGCAAAAACGCCGTTTTTAGATGTCCCAAGCGGTGAATGGTATACACCATATATTGCATCAGCGGTAAATAGTGGAATTATCATGGGCGAGTCGCCAACAGTGTTTGGTCTTTCTAGTTATATAACTCGTGAGGATATGGCAACAATGATTTATAGAGCTATGAAAATAAACGAAACAGGAGATTTGTTATTTACTGATTCAGATGAAATTAGCGAGTATGCAAAAGTTCCGGTTGGGGTTTTGAAAGACAGAGGAATAATAAGCGGATATCCCGATAATTCGTTTAGGCCTAAAGAAAACGCAACAAGGGCTGAAGCGTGTATGATGATTAATAAAATACTAAAATAACAAAATACTTGTAAAATAAACGCTATGGAATGCCGAGTTGGCATTCCATAGCGTTGTTTATATTCTATAAAATCTCTTTGCGTTTTTATCTGTTATTTCGCAAATCTCTTCAAGGCTAACGCCTTTTAGTTCTGCCATCTTTTGGGCAACGTGAATAACGTAACCGCTATGATTTCGAACGCCACGGTGCGGTTCAGGCGACATATACGGACAGTCGGTTTCAATCATTAAGCGTGAAAGCGGAATTTCTCGACACGCCATGACAGCTCGTTTTGCGTTTTTAAAGGTTAAAACCCCCGTAAACGAAATCATAAATCCCATATCGACTAAATTTTTCGCCGTTTCTGCACTCCCTGAAAAGCAATGCATTACGCCGTCTGAAATCTTCTGCTCTTTTAATATTTTAAGGCAATCCCCGCTTGAATCCCTATCGTGGATAATCACAGGCATATCAATGGATTTTGCCAGTTCAAGCTGACGTATAAACCATTCTTTTTGTTCGGATTTTTCTATATTTTCATAATGATAATCAAGCCCTATTTCGCCGATGGCTTTAACTTTTGGGTTTTCTGCCATTTTAATTAGCTCGTCTAAGTTTTCATTAGTCATTCCGTGGACTTCACTTGGGTGAACCCCAACAGAGGCGTATATAAAGTCGTAGTCGTTCGCAAGTTTAACCGAGGCGGCAGACGTTTTCATGTCCGCACCAATATTCATGATATTAGTCACTCCTGATGCATGAATCTGACTTATTAATTCATCACGGTCGATATCGAATTCAGGGTTGTCCAAATGTGCGTGTGTGTCAAAAATCATTAAATCATCTCCTATAGTTATTGATTATATCATAAACTTGTGTTATAATCAATATTATTGATGAAATTTGATTTAATTTGAGGAAGGGTGATTTAAGTGAACGAAACCGAAAATATTATGAAAGAATTGGTTAAAAAAGGTGAAATGGCGAAAGCCGCCTCACGTAAACTCTCTGTGCTTGGAACGGATATAAAAAATGAAGCTCTCGGAAAAATGGCGAAAGCCTTATTAGACGAGTCGGAATATATATTGGCACAAAATAAAATCGACCTTGATATTGGAGTGAAAAACGGAATGTCGGCGGGGCTTTTAGACCGACTTACGCTTACTGAAAAGCGACTTTTTGACATGGCGGAAGGAATACGCCAGATACAGGCTTTGCCCGACCCGATTGGCGAAATGATTACGCAAATAAAACGTCCAAACGGACTTAAAATTGGAAAAGTTCGTGTACCGCTTGGGGTTATTGGAATAATATATGAGGCACGCCCAAATGTTACCGCTGACGCCGCCGCACTTTGCTTAAAGTCAGGAAACACCGTGATTCTTCGTGGTGGAAAAGAGGCGTTTAACTCAAACATGGCAGTGGTGAAGGTTATGCAAACGGCGGTGCTTGAGGCTGGACTACCGACAGGGTGCATTAATATCGTTGAAAACACGACCCGTGAAAGCTCGACGGCTTTAATGCGACTTAATGATTACCTTGATGTAATTATCCCTCGTGGAGGTCGTGGACTTATTAAGGCGGTGGTTGAAAATGCCACAGTTCCGACAATCGAAACAGGAACCGGAAATTGTCACGTTTATGTAGATAAGTCGGCATCGTTCGATATGGCAAAGGATATTATTATAAACGCAAAAACTCAACGTCCGTCAGTGTGCAATGCGGAAGAGAAGTTGCTTGTACATCAAGAAGTCGCAAACGACTTCCTTCCAATAATACTAGATGCTTTAATGGCGAAAGGCGTTAGCATAATCGGTGATGAAACCGTGTGCGGTTTGTGTCCGTCTGCGACACCTGCCACCCCTGAAGATTGGGACACTGAATACTTGGATTTAAAAATTGGCATTCGAGTAGTGAAGGACGTTAATGAGGCGATAGAGCATATAAACCGATTTGGAAGTGGGCATTCAGAGGCGATTATCACTAATGATTATGCAAATTCGCAAAAGTTTTTAGATGAAGTTGACGCCGCCGCAGTATATGTAAATGCATCAACAAGGTTTACGGACGGCTTTGAGTTCGGATTTGGGGCGGAGATTGGAATCAGCACCCAAAAGATTCACGCACGAGGTCCTATGGGACTTTCGGAACTTACCACCACGAAATATATTATT
>JAVXFE010000045.1:0-10156 GCA_036658075.1 Oscillospiraceae bacterium | reverse complement strand
ACAGTCTTTTTATCACGGCTTTCAAGGATTTTCGCCACTTCTTTTGCACGCTTTATTACGCCGCCTTTTACGCCCGCAAGTGCGGCAACTTCAACACCATAACTTTCATCTGCTCCGCCACGAATTATTTTCCGTAAAAATGTAATTTCATCTCCACTTTTTTTCACGGCAACACAATAATTTTTAATATTTGGAATCCTATCCTCTAATTCGGTTAGCTCATGATAGTGTGTAGCAAACATAGTTTTTGCACCACATTTTTTACAATCTGCAATATACTCAACTACTGCCCACGCAATACTAAGACCGTCAAACGTGCTTGTACCTCTGCCAATTTCATCTAATATGACCAAACTATTTTTTGTACAATTATCCAGTATATACGAAACTTCTGTCATTTCCACCATAAACGTACTCTGTCCGGCCGCTAAATCATCCGATGCACCGACACGTGTAAAAATTTTATCAACAACGCCAATTTCCGCACTTTTTGCAGGGACAAAGCTTCCGATTTGTGCAAGTAAAACAATAATCGCCACCTGACGCATATATGTGGATTTGCCTGCCATATTTGGACCGGTAATAACCAAAACTTGATTTTCGCTATTGTCAAGTGTCACGTCGTTTGGAATAAACATCATGTTTCGACCAAGTTTTTCAACCACCGGATGCCTTCCATCTTTTATAATAATCTTTCCTGAATTATTAACCGTTGGCATCACATATCCGTTTTTATCGGCAACGGTCGAAAGAGAACACAAAACATCGATAATTGCCACAACTTCGGCAGTTTTTTGGATAGCCTCATAACGCATTCCGACACTATCACGAGTCTCACAAAAGATTTTATACTCAAGCTCTGTAAGTTCGCTATCCGCATTTAAAATTGCTTCTTCAATCTCTTTAATCCGTGGAGTGATATATCGTTCACCATTCGCTAGAGTTTGCTTTCGAATAAAATAATCAGGAACCATGTCAATATTTGCTTTTGTCACCTCAATATAATATCCAAAAACCTTGTTGTATCCAAGCTTCATCATTTTAATTCCGGTAGCTTCTTTTTCCTCTTCAACAATTTCCTTCATCCACTCTTTACCATTATTGGCAATAGTCCATTTTTCGTCAAACTCAGCGTTTGCACCCATTTTTATCATTTCGCCTTTACGCACAGTGTTTGGGGCTTTATCATCAATGGTTTTATCAATTAAATCGTACAAATCTTTAAGAGTGTCAAAATCCCTAAGCGTACTTCTTAAAAGCTTAGATTCACATTTTAAGATGCAACTTTTCAAAAGCGGAAGTTTTTCAAAAGAATCTCGAAGTGCGAGCAAATCCTTGCATGTTGCCGTTTTATACAAAACTTTATTCACGATACGTTCTATATCTTGAATCCCCTTTAATGCATCAATAATCTCCGCACGCACCAGCGGTTTTTTAATGAGTTCATCAACAGCCAAATGGCGATTTTGTATATCGGCACAATTAACAAGAGGGCTTAATAGCCAACGTCTCATAAGCCGTGAACCCATAGACGTTTTAGTCTTATTAATAACACTTAACAGACTGCCTTTTGGCTTTCTATCACGCATATTTTCGATTATTTCAAGGTTTCTCAAACTATACATGTCAAGTTGCATTTTAGAATCATCTCGATTTACCTCAAGCGTCGTTAAATTCGAAAGTTCAGTCTTTTGAGTTTGCTCAAGATATAAAATCAAGGCCCCGGTAGCCGAAATTGCACAAGGCTTTTCTAATAAGTCAAGTTCTAAAGTTTCTTTGCCAAACTGTTCTTCTATCTTTTTTTCCGCCTCTTCGTACTCAAACGCCCAATCATAAAAGTTACGTACAAAGCAACTTATTCTATCTTTTATTTTATCAACAAGCTCTTGCTTTTCATAGGCCTCTAAATTCATAATAACTTCTGTCGGAGAATATTTTGCAATTGCATTCATTAACATGACTTCCGTATCGCCTGTATGAATTTCATTAGCTGAAAACTCACCTGTCGTAATATCAACAAATGCTACACCCATGCCATGTTTACTAGCATAAATGGAGCATAGGTAATTATTCTTTTCATCGTCTAAAGCTTCCGTATCCATAATTGTTCCTGGCGTTATAACACGTACAACGTCACGATTAACGATTGTGGCAGCGGTTTTTGGGTCTTCAATTTGTTCACAAATTGCAACATTATATCCATTCTGCACCAGCTTTGCAATATAGCTATCCACAGAATGAAAAGGCACTCCACACATGGGCGCCTTTTCTTCCATTCCGCAATTACGACCGGTCAGAGTGATTTCTAAAACTTTTGAGGCAGTAATCGCATCCTCAAAAAACATCTCATAAAAATCACCTAACCTATACATAAGTATACAGTCTTTGTATTGGTCTTTAACTTCAAAGTATTGTTTCATCATTGGTGTAAATCCACCGGGATTTGTAGACAAAATTCAAGACCCCCTATTATGCATGTCGTATGTGTTTTCTTAGTTACAACCACCGCATGTAGAACAACTTCCACCACAATCATGGTCTTCTTGTCCATTTATGCTGGCTTTTAAAATATTATCCGTCTGTCCTATTAACATTTCGTATACATGTGCAGCTTCAATATATTCTTGAATAGTTGCGTTTTCAGCCATCTTTGCAAATTCAGCTTGAAGATAATCGCTAATCTCTTTCATTTCTTCTTCAGTTGGTTGCTTTGTTTCAAACGGTGCTATTTTAGCTTGACGTTTCTCATTATATTCATTTATAAGCTGTGATGCTTCCGCATCTTCAAGCAAAGCCTTGTTTGCGGCATCTGTTCTAACCTTTTCAGGGCTGTTTGCGATTAAATCTCCTAATTCTTTTGCTTTTGCAATTATTGCTTCGTTCATGTTATTCTCCAATCTTTACTTTAAAATTATTTTATTTTATTTATATATTATTTTATAGCTTCACCGTACAAGGCCCATGTATTTATGCGATTAATCTTCACATTTACAATGTTTCCAATAAGCTCACGACCGCCGGTAAAGTTTACTACCTTCCCACCATCAGTTCTTCCCATCAAAACGTCGGGGTTATTTTTACTCTCCCCCTCCGTTAATACTGTTTGAACAGTACCAACATACATCTCATTTTTACGCCGAGAAATCTCATTTTGGACTTCTAGCATTTTATCAAAATTCGTATGCTTTTCACTATCACTCAAGCAATCTTCCATTTTTTCAGCTGGAGTTCCAACTCTTTTTGAAAATATAAAAGAATATATAGTATCATACATGGCTTCCCGCAATACGTCAAGGGTTTCTTCAAAATCCGCATTTGTTTCCGTTGGAAACCCGACAATGATATCAGTGGTTATAACAATATTCGGCATAGCCAATCTGGCTTTTTTAACAATCTCCATATAACTCTCACGTGTATATTTTCGGTTCATCGCCTTTAAAACCGCATTAGAACCGGATTGAATCGGAAGATGGAGTTGTTTACAAATTTTAGGCTCACTTGCCATAACTTCAATTAATTCATCTGATAAATCCTTTGGGTGCGATGTGACAAAACGCACACGTTCAATTCCTTTAACGCCACACGCCATCTTTAAAAGTTCCGGAAAGGTAATGCCATCATCTAAATCGTTACTGTAAGAATTTACATTTTGACCCAAAAGCACAATTTCTTTATACCCTTTTTTTGCAACATCATGGATTTCATTCATTATGTTTTTAACATCTCGACTGCGTTCTCGTCCCCTAACATAAGGGACAACGCAATATGTGCAAAAATTATTACAGCCATACATAATTGGAATTTTCGCAATCGGCGGTTTTTCACGTTCGTATGAAATTTCTTCAAATATCGTGCCTTCATCAGGTTTTACATCTATCACCTTTTTGTGATTCATAACCTCACATAAAAGTTTTGGAAATCTATAAAGTGCATGCGTACCAAAAACCAAATCAACCTGATGATACTTCTGCTTTATCGTTTTTGCAATATGCTCTTGTTGCATCATACAACCACAAACCGCAACTATCATATCGGGATTTTCAAGCTTTTTATTTTTTAAAGCTCCGATGTTTCCAAAAACTTTAAGTTCGGCATTTTCACGGACGGCGCAAGTATTATATAGCACAAAGTCCGCACTCATTGCATCACTTGAAAATTCAAAGCCCATTTCAGACAGCATTCCTTTTATTTTTTCAGAATCACTGGAATTTTGTTGACACCCATAGGTTTCAACAAACGCAAGGGGCTTTTGTGGTTTTAAAGCGTTAATATCTCGTATGGTTTTTATAAATTCTTTTTGTTGTGCCATTTCTTCATGGCTAATTTGTCTACTCATTATTCTTGATTATTCCTATATTTGTCAAGTATTTTCTCTATTCTTGAAATTGGCGTTAAATATTCACTAATTGAATTCTCTTCATTAAGTTTTTTGATAATTAGGGCAATATATTTTGACATATCAACCTCATGATACCATTTTGCATCTAAAAGTTCAGGACTTCTATAAACTAGATTTGTGGTAAACACTGCATCAATAAGCCCAGTTTCATGTGCCATATTAAACTTTTCTATACCCTCAGTAAACAATCCGAAAGTTGAAAATACAATAACACGATTTGCTTTTCTCTTTTTAAGTTCTTTTGAAACATCAATCATAGAATCCCCTGATGCAATCATGTCATCGACAACGATTATATCTTTTCCTTCGATATCGCTTCCTAAGAATTCATGAGCTACAATAGGATTTTTCCCTTCAATAATTTGTGAATAATCACGGCGTTTATAAAAAGTACCTAAATCCATTCCAAGCACCGACGAATAATACATGCATCTGCCCATGGCACCTTCATCCGGTGATACAATCATTGTGTTTTCTTTATCAAGAATGATGTTTTGGTCGTATCTAAGGCACGCTTTTATCATCTGATATGTAGGGTGGACATTTTCAAAGCCCTTGTGTGGTATTGCGTTTTGAACTCTTGAATCATGTGCATCAAATGTGATAATGTTATCAACGCCCATGTTCGAAAGTTCTTGCAAAGCCATTGCACAGTCAAGGGATTCACGGGAAACTCTTTTGTGCTGTCTGCCTTCATATAGCATAGGCATGATAACCGTAATCTTCTTTGCTTTTCCGCCCATTGCGGAAATTATTCTCTTTAAATCTTGATAGTGGTCATCTGGACTCATAGGTCTGTCTTGACCATACATTTTATAAGTTACGCCATAATTAAAGGCATCCATTATGATATAAATATCATATGTTCTGATTGAATGCATAATAACAGCCTTTGCTTCACCCGTTCCAAATCTAGGACAAGTTAAAGGAAGAATAAAACTTTCCACATCTTCATTTATCCCTTTATTAAAATTCTGTAAATACCAATCAACTCTAGAGGTTATGTTTTCGCACCCCTTCATTCCTATAACGCCCAGTCTACCCAAGTTATATGACTCAATCGTGTTATCCATTTATTACACCAAACCTTTCAAAATAATGATATATGTTAAAATCGATAATTAGCTATGTTGCGATAATAATTCATATCTTATGTCCCAAAGTTTCTGTGACAAATCTACATAATACGTGTGTGGATTTTCAAATCTTTTAACTTCATCCCAAATTAAATCACACTCATTTTTGCAATAAGTTCGAATTTCTTTAAGTGTGGGTGTTTCATAAACACATTTTCCGTTTTCGAAAATAGGGGCTTGCAATTCCACCGCCTTAAAATCAAAAATCTTTTTGCGTTTCCATGTGTTTTGTGGGTCAAAAATCTCATATGGTTTAGTTTCGTCAATTTCTTCATCGTATTTCGTTAAGACATCTGCAATAGCCTGTCCTGTTTCGTTTGAATATAATCGATAAACTTTTTTAAAATATGGATTAGTAATCTTTGCCACATTTTCGCTTATTTTAATTCTCGGTTCTATTATTCCATTGTCTTCAATGGCTACAAGCTTATAAACACCACCAAAAACGGGTTCTGATTTAGATGTAATAAGTCTCTCGCCAACGCCAAATGAATCTATTTTTGCACCTTGAAGTAAAATATCTCTAATAATATACTCATCAAGCGAGTTAGAAGCCACTACTTTAGCCTCTGTCCAACCGGCATCATCTAACATTTTTCGTGATTTTTTTGATAAATATGTGATATCACCGCTGTCAATTCGGATTCCACAATCGGTAATCCCTAAAGGTTTTAAAACATTATTAAAAACTTTTATCGCATTTGGAATTCCACTTTTTAACACATTATAGGTATCAACTAAAAGTGTGCAATTTGTAGGATACGTTTCAGCATACGCTTTAAATGCATCGTATTCGTTTTCAAAAGATTGAACCCAGCTATGTGCCATGGTTCCAAGAGCAGGCACTCCAAACATCTGGTCTGAAATCGTACAAGCCGTTCCGGCAACGCCACCAATATATGCCGCACGTGCGCCAAATATTGCACCATCATACCCTTGTGCACGCCTGGAGCCAAACTCCATAACAGGTATTCCGTTAGCGGCACGCACAATCCTATTACTCTTTGTGGCGATAAGACTTTGATGGTTAACTGTAAGCAATATCATGGTTTCTAAAAATTGTGCTTGAACAATCGGACCTCTAACGGTAACGATTGGTTCATTTGGAAAAATCGGAGTACCTTCAGGTATAGCCCAAATGTCACATTCGAATTTAAAATTTTCTAAATATTTTAAAAAGCCTTCATCAAACATATTTTTATTACGTAAAAATTCAATGTCGTCTTCATCAAAGTCAAGATTTTTACAATAATCTATTAATTGCTCCACTCCTGCCATAATAGCAAAGCCAGCCTCATCTGGAGCCTTTCTGAAATACATGTCAAAATAAGCAATTTTATCGCCCATTCCTTTTTTAAAATATCCATTAGCCATCGTGATTTCATAAAAATCAGTAAGCATAGTATAATTCATAAAAAAGTCCTTCTCTCATAAATAATTACTAAATTACAATCGTATACTAGTATACCATTTGCAAAAATAAAAAACAAGAGTTTGTTACATAAAAAATATAAAACCATTATATTTCACAAAAACTTGACAAATTTATTAAAAATATATACTATCTATATATACTATTTTAAAATTTAAGTGAAAAAGAAAGGTTTGTGGAAAATTTATGAAAAACAAATTCTTTATAATCTTATTTTCAATAATATTGACAGCTTGTATACTTGTCATAATATTGTCAAAAAACATTAATCAAGATTCAAAGTTTGCAAATATCTATCAAGACGGCAAACTTGTAAACACAATTGATTTAAACTCAGTTGTTAATGAATATGATATTAAGGTTTCTGAAAATATCGTCCACGTTGAACACGGAAAAATTTCAATGTCTTCAGCTTCATGTCCGGATAAGCTCTGCGTGAAACAAGGAAAAATCGAAAACGGCGTGTATCCAATAGTTTGTCTTCCAAATAAAATCGTAATTGAAATCAAAAACGAAAAGACAACTACAGAAATCGATGCAATATCAGGGAGGAATTAGATTATGAAAACAAAAAAGTTGGTATCGCTCGCACTTTGTACCGCTATGGCCCTAACCATATATATTATCGAGGCACAAATCCCACCGCTTGTTGCCATACCCGGAATAAAAATGGGGCTTTCTAATATCGTAACGCTTTTTGCACTTGTTTTTTTAAGTCCCAAAGAGGCGACAATAATTTTAGTGCTTCGAGTGACTTTAGGCAGTATTTTTGCAGGGCAAGCCTTATCTTTTATGTACAGCCTAAGTGGTGGCTTAACATGTCTTTTAATTGAAGTTTTAGCCCTAAAATTTTTAAAATCCCCGCAAATATGGGCGGTTAGTGTTTTAGGTGCAATCACACATAATATTACGCAAATAAGCGTTGCTTATTTAATAACGCAATCCGTCGCCGTGTTTTGGTACATTCCATTTTTATTAATCTCCGCAATTATAACAGGTGCTTTTACAGGGATTATTATTGATTTTATAAATAAAAATCACCGTAGCACAATTGAAAAATTGCTACGGTGATAAATTGATTAAAGCATTGGAGCTACAAAAGTTTTTAAAATAGCCGAAGCTAATATTACGAGCAAAAATATAGGAGCAATATATTTTATCATTACTACAAATACTTTTTCACGCTTAAACTCAGATGAAAGTTTAACTTCATCGCTAATAGCTTTAGGACCGATTACATATCCAACAAGAATACATGTGCATAAAGCCACAACCGGTAACATTATTGAATTTGTGAGGAAATCGATAAAGTCCAAAATACTCATTCCGAGAATCGTAAATGACGACAGCACGCCATACCCCAAAGATGAAGGTATACCTATAACAAAAGTGATAATCGAAATAGCTACCGTCGCCGTTTTACGCTTGATTTTACTTCTATCGCAAACAGTCGACACAAGAACTTCCATTATTGAAATAAGTGATGTAAGTGCCGCAAAAATTACAAGTAAGAAAAACAAGCCGCCCATAAATCCCCCGAAAGGCATGCTATTAAAAACCTTCGGAAGTGTAACAAACATAAGTCCTGCGCCTTGCCCTAAAGCTTCTTTATCCCCACCGGAGAAAGCAAAAACAGCTGGAACAATCATAATTGCCGCACATATCGCAATGAAAGTATCAAACATCTCAATGTGTGCAACGCTTTTTGCGATATCATCTTCTTTTTTAACATATGAACCATACGTTATCATGATTCCCATAGCCAGCGACATCGAATAAAACATTTGTCCCATAGCTGCGATTACGGTTTCAAATGTGAAATCTTTTATATTAGGCGTAAATAAATATTTAACACCTTCCATAGCCCCAGGTAAACAAATCGAATATATTGCGATTATAATAGAAATAAGAACAAGTAGCGGCATTAAAATCCTTCCGGCTTTTTCAATCCCACCTTTTACCCCGCCGAGCAATATAATCATTGATGCACCTATAAACAAGGCTTGCCATAGCAAAGGTTGAAACGCCTGTCCAATATAATTTGAGAAAAATCCGTCAGCGGCAGCACCGGCACCAGCTCCGGTAATATAAACCATGAAATATTTTGTAATCCAACCACCAACAACGCTATAATACGATGCGATTAAAAGTGGTACAAATACAGATAAAACACCAACGAACGCAAATTTCTTATTCAGCTTTTTAAAAGCTCCGATTGGACTTAATCCTGTTTTTCGACCTATTGCAATTTCTGTAACCATAAGTGTAAATCCAAAACTTACGACTAGCAATAAGTAAACAAGTAAAAACATACCCCCGCCATAATTTGCAACGAGATATGGAAACCTCCATATGTTTCCAAGTCCAACAGCACTTCCTGCCGCTGCTAATACAAACCCCAATTTGTTCGAAAAGTTCCCTCTTTTTTCCACATTTATTCTCCTTTATTATTAAATTTTTAATTAACTATCTTCGTTATTAGCCTTTTTACTAGCTTTTTTGTTATCTTCAAGCTCTTTTTTCATTTCTTCGTGCTTTTCAATAGCTCCTTGAGTTATAAACTCAATAGCATCTTTTTCTTGATGACGCTCAACCAAACTACTATCCATAACATCTTCTGCTTGTAGCATTTTTTCTTGATACTTATAAACCATTTTCAGCATAATTGGCGTAATAATAGTCGTTACCACGACGATTATTACAATTGGTGCAAAAAATTCAGGAAGCATAAGTCCTAAAGCCATACCCTTTGTAGCAACAATAAGTGCGACTTCACCCCTTGATACCATTCCGACACCAATTTTAGTCGCCTGCAAATTAGTATACCCACAAATCTTTGCACCGAGTCCACAACCTATAATTTTTGTAAGAACAGCTACAAGTAACAAGAAGATCATAAAGATAATTATAGTAGTATTCATACCGTCTACGCTAACTTTAAGTCCTACACTTGCAAAAAACACAGGTGATAAAAGCATGAATGAAATGGTTTCAAACTTGCCAATAATATATGAACTTCTTCGATTTCCGGACAAAAGCAAACCTGCCACAAAAGCACCCGTAATATCCGACACTCCAAAAACAGTTTCGGACATAAAGGCCATAAACAGACAAAATACAAACGCCAAAATACTAAAGCGACGCAAATCCTTTTTGTAATTGTCAAGCCACGGTTTAACAAATTTGAAA
>JAVXFE010000044.1:0-10206 GCA_036658075.1 Oscillospiraceae bacterium | reverse complement strand
GTGGTAAGGTTAAAAGAGGTAAGGCTTTCAGAAGTCATATCCTTAATAAAAAGACTACAAAAACAAAGAGAAAGTTACGTAAAGGCGGTTATCTTTCAGCTGCTAATGCTGCTACTATCAAGAGCATGATTCCATACAAATAAAAGTTTTATACGAATTTAAATCGAGAAAGGACGTTTAATATGGCTAGAATTAAAGGCGCTGTTAAAACCCGTGCAAGACGTAAGAAAATTTTAAAACTCGCAAAGGGTTATAGAGGTGCAAAAAGCAAACTTTTTAAGACAGCTAATCAAGCGGTTATGAAATCGCTTGCATATGCATATAGAGATAGAAAGGCAAAGAAGAGAGAATTCAGACAACTCTGGATTGCTCGTATTAATGCCGCTACACGTATGAATGGCATGAGCTATAGTGTATTCATGAATGGTCTAAAAAAGAATAACATTGAAATCAACAGAAAAATGCTTTCTGAAATCGCAATTGCGGATCCCGAAGCTTTCAAAAATCTTGTTGAACAGGTTAGATAATTACAATATGCAAGCTATAAAAGTTATACCATAATAATTTGGTATAACTTTTCCTGTATCATGAAATTTTAAAAAATAAAGCTACATAAATTTAATAGAACACAAAACAGAGTAGGTGTCTATGCGCTGGTTCAAAATGAACCTAAGTGCCGATTGAACGGGGAGTTGTCAGTCGGACGAAGAACTTTTAAAGTTCGTGGTATAGATGTCGCATCCCGCTGTTACACAATTTAGAGGTCCTTCCTCTTTTGACTGTGGCAGTCGTTTTTATACAACTTCATATTCAAAGGAGGATATATTTTATGTCAAATTTAATGACATCTTTTACCTCTGCCTTGGACATGCTAAAGGCAGAACTGCGTGGATTTACTGAATCTATAAGTGAAATACTTAACATTTTATCAAACTTTTGGGTCGGATTTATTATAATCATCTTGACCTTAGTTGTCTTAGTATTATACACCACCTTCAAAGGGAAAAATAAGTTTAGTACCGGTCTTGGAACAACAAAAAATTTAATCATTGCGTCTCTTTTTGTTGCTGTTAATGTTGTTTTAAGCTATTTGGCAATAACCGTTAACCCGTATATACGCATAGGTTTTGGCTTTATAGTTCAGCCAGTCGCTGCGGCAGTATTAGGACCTATTCCATCGTGCATTATAGGAATTATTCAAGATTTATTAACGTTTATATTAAAACCAACAGGTGCGTATATGCCAGGATATTCGATTTCTATAGGAATCGGCGGCATTATCTATGGTATGTTCCTTTATAAGAAAAAAGTTACATTTTTAAGGGTGTTTGTTGCACGACTTGTGGTATCGATTGCAGTTAACGTCTGTTTAAGTTCTTTAGCTCTTGCACCGTTGGTTGGTGCAGGACTTGTGGGCATTCTTCCGGCAAGGATTATAAAAGAAATTATAATGGTACCCTTCCAAGCTTTAATGATTTATATAATATTAAAAGCTATGAAAAAATTTAAGTAGGAGAATTTATTATGATTGCATCTATAACAGGGCGTGAAAATAAAAACATAAAGCTTTTGAAATCTCTTAGTCGAAAGCATGGCCGCATTAAAAACGGAATGTACTTTGCCGAAGGGACACGCCTTGTTTCAGAGGCAATAAAATATAGAGAAGAGGACATATTATTCCTCTTAATAACAAACGAATATTATGAAAAAAACACAAATTTCATAAATTCTCTTGACGAAAGAGGAAAAAACATGTATACTCTCTCTACTCCTCTTTTTAAGGAAGCCTGTGATACAAAGACTCCTCAAGGGATTGCGGCGGTTATGAAAATCACTGACGCCGAAAGTCAAAACATTGCTGACATGTCGCTTGTCTTAATTCTTGATGGCATATCAGAACCTGGAAACATGGGTGCTATACTCAGAACAGCTGAAGCCGCTGGTGTAGATATGGTATACATAACTCGAGGTTCAGCGGATATCTATAACCCTAAGGTTGTGCGTTCTACAATGGGTTCTATATTTAGAATAAATTTTAAATATATCGACAATATTGATGATATTAAAAATCTTAAAGATTTCGGGTTTCAACTTATTTCATCATCACTTGAAGGTTCGGAGAGGATTGACGATATTTCTTTTTCTGAAAAGCGAGCAATCGTAATCGGTAGTGAAGCAGAAGGCGTTTCGCCTGAAATATTAGAAATATCTGATTTAAAGATTAGACTCGACATGCACGGACTCGTAGAGTCTCTTAATGCCTCAGTGGCAGCCGGAATAATTTTATATATGCTAAAAAAATAAATGCTTATTTCAAACTCATTTGGAACAGGGGATAGTTTTTTGAAAAATGAAGAAGATTTAATATACAGACTTTGGTTAAATTGTATGTGCGAACACGACCCACGTGAAATACACAAGAATATAAAACGTTTTGGAAGTGCAAAGAAAATCTATGAAAGCAAACTGATTTTCTCGTTTAAAAAGGCCAAATCTAAACTTACTTTGGGTGAAAATGACTCTCTAAATGCAGCGAAGAAAATTTTAGATGATTGTGATAAGAATAATATTCAAATTATTACAATTGACGATGCTGAATATCCGTCTCGCCTAAAAAACACCTCTTATCCACCGCAAATCTTATATGTAAAAGGAAAACTCCCGGATGTGGACAACCTTGTAGCTCTTACTGTCGTCGGGACTAGAGATTGTACAACTGAAAATAGGGGCTTTATTTACGGTCTGGCAAAGGACTTGGCAGAATGTGGAGTGTTAATTATATCCGGTCTTGCAAAAGGTATTGACACCGCTGCACACAAAGGTGCTTTAGCGGCGGGACATCAAACTATTGCCGTTTTGTCAGGCGGTGTAGATGTCATATATCCGTATGAAAATAGAAAGCTTTATGAACTAATAATAAAACATGGTGCCGTTATATCCGAACAACCTCCGGGGTTAATTGGCAAAGGTGCATTTTATAAAGATAGAAATCGCATTATGTCAGGACTTGGTATCGGAGCGCTTGTGGGTGAAGCAGATTTCCAAAGTGGTGTAGTACATACTGTTAACTCCGCAAAAGATTGTAACCGTGACATGTTTGCTGTACCCGGCTCACCAACTTTAAAAGGTTCAGAGCTTGGGAATGCGTTAATTGGCGATGGTGCAAAATTGACCTCCTCCGCTATGGATATTTTAGAAGAATATGCAAATCGATACCCTGAATTTTTAGAAAATGGAATAAATATTAAAAATCACGGTGTTCGAATTGAATTTTCAGAATATCTTAATAGTGGTCAAGATTTTAACACATCAAATAATCCAAATAAAAAAGATAAAAGATTAAAAACTCAAAAAACAAAGAAAAAAATTGAAATAGATATAATTGAAAAAGTAGAAGAAACTACACAAACATCTAAAATTGAGAATATAAGTGCAAAACCAAAAGAACTAGAAAAAACATATGAACAATTTGAAGGTGACAAGAGAATCGTTTTAAAATATTTATATGATAATAATGGTTTATCGCACATTGATGAAATTTCGAGGGGCTGTAACCTTCCTACACATCTTTTAAACAGCACTTTCTTATTGCTGGAGATGCAAGGTATAGTTGCAAGACAACCCGGAGCAATGATTTCATTATTAAAATAGAATTTTCATGTATGTACCAACTTGTTGTCTTATTTGGCTCACGATAAGGCTTTTGGCACTACTATTATATATGTATTGCATCCCAAATGGGAAGGCATGTGTGAGCGGAAAGGCTAATGGTAATTGTTATGGCAGAAAATACAACCGAAACAACCAAAACCGCAAAAAAAACTAAAACATCGACAAAAAAAGTTGCAACTAAAGCAACTAAAAAGACGACAACAAAAAAATCAGCGGGTAAAAAGAAGCTTGTTATCGTCGAATCACCTACCAAAGTTGATAGCATAAAAAAATATTTAGGTAGCACCTTCGATGTAGAAGCAACAATGGGTCATTTGCGAGACCTACCAAAAAGCCAACTGGGAATTGACATAGAGAACGACTTCGAACCACGATATATCACAATTAGAGGAAAGGGAGACCTTATTGCCAAGTTAAAGAAAAAGGCAAAAGCTGCGGATAAAATATACCTTGCAACTGACCCTGACCGTGAAGGTGAAGCAATATCATGGCATCTAGCATACATCTTAGGAATTGACCCAACTTCAACATGCCGAATCACTTTTAATGAGGTTACAAAAGAAGCGGTAAAAGACGCCGTAAAAGAAGCACGTACAATTGATATGGATTTGGTTGATGCACAACAAGCACGCCGAATTCTTGACCGCCTTGTAGGATATCAAATCAGTCCGTTATTATGGAAAAAAGTTAAGAAAGGTCTGAGCGCCGGTCGTGTACAATCCGTTGTTACACGCCTTATTGTTGACCGTGAACGTGAGATTGATGCCTTTGACCCTGTTGAATATTGGTCGATTGATTTAAATCTTACAAATGAAAAAGGAAAGCTTCCATTTAAAGCAAAATTTCATAGTTTGCTTGATGGAAAGAAAATGACTCTTAGCGATGAAACTAAAACAGCGAAAATTGTTGAAGAGTTAAAAACATCAAATTATAATGTAAAAACCGTTAAAGAAAAAGAAACAAAACGAAAACCTGCACCACCGTTTACTACAAGTACTCTGCAACAAGAGGCCTCGAGAAAAATGAACTTTACCTCTAGGCGTACCATGATTGCGGCACAACAACTATACGAAATGGGTTTTATTACCTATATGAGAACAGATTCTCTTAGAATTGCCACAATCGCCCAAGATGAGGCACGCTCCTATATTACTGAAAAATATGGTGCGGAATATGTTCCGTCATCATCCAAACAATATAAGGCAAAAAAAACAGCCCAGGACGCCCATGAAGCAATTCGCCCAACAGCGGCGGCAAACAATCCTGAAGCTCTTAAAGAAAAATTCAAGCCTGACCAATATAAATTATATCGTCTAATTTGGCTTAGATTTATGGCAAGTCAAATGTCAGATGCGATTTTAGATACTGTAAATGCCGATATAATCACAGATAAATATTTAATAAAAGCCTCTGGTTCAAAGATAAAATTTCATGGTTTCATGACCCTTTATGTTGAAGGCAAAGACGAAGCAGAAGAAAAATCGAAATTTTTACCGACTCTTACTCCAAATCAGCCCCTCCTCCTTCGTGATATCGAACCTGAACAGCATTTCACTCAACCGCCGGCACGTTATACTGAGGCTAGTTTGGTAAAAGCTATGGAAGATGACGGTATAGGTCGCCCGAGTACGTATGCGCCAACCATTGCTACCATAACCGCTCGTGGTTATGTTGCACGTGAGGCAAAAACGCTGTTTCCAACTGAACTCGGTTACATTGTTACCGATTTAATGAAAGAAAACTTTGAAAACATTGTCGATGTTGATTTTACCGCTAATATGGAAAACAAGATTGAAGATGTTGCTGATGGTGAAAAGGAATGGAAACAAATTATTCGTGATTTTTATGGACCGTTTGCAAAAACTTTGGCTGATGCTGAAGAAAAAATTGGCGACGTAGAAATTAAAGATGAGGTGTCTGATATTCCATGTGACAAATGTGGAAAACTCATGGTGTACAAGCAAGGGAAGTTTGGAAAATTCTTAGCGTGTCCTGGATTTCCTGATTGTCGAAATACTAAACCCATTGTTATCGAACTTGGCGTGGCGTGTCCGAAATGCGGTGGTAAAGTCTTTATTAAAAAGTCGAAAAAAGGTGCTGCGTTTTTCACCTGTGAACATAACCCGACCGAATGTGACTTTATTTCATGGGATGAACCAACAACAGAAAAATGTCCAAAATGTGGCGAAATGTTACTGAAAAAGAGTATGTTTAGGCGAAAAGGTCCAGTAAGTTATGTTTGTTATAACGAAAAATGTGATTATAAACGCAAATCTGAATCTAAAAGCAAGACAAAAGAAAACTAACATTTACCTTTAGATAGGGGAAAATTATGACATTAAAAATAATCGGTGCCGGACTTGCAGGATGTGAAGCAGCCTGGCACGCTGCAAATTTAGGCGTACAAGTTGAATTATATGAAATGAAGCCTGTAAAGTTTTCGCCTGCACACAAAAGCGAAAATTTTGCTGAACTCGTGTGCAGCAACTCATTACGAGCAGACGGAATGCAAAACGCCGTTGGAATTTTAAAAGAGGAAATGCGAAAACTCGACTCTATTATTATGAAATGTGCGGATGCGACACGTGTTCCGGCAGGCGGAGCTTTAGCTGTTGACCGTGAAGGTTTTTCAAAATTAGTAACAAACGAGATAAAAAATCATCCAAACATCACGGTTATTGAAGGTGAAGTTACTGAAATTAATACAGATGAATACACTATTATTGCTGCCGGACCGTTGGTTTCGGAGGATTTAGCAACAACCATAAAAAATTTAGCTGGTGATGACTATCTTCACTTTTTTGACGCTGCCGCACCAATTGTTAGCCTTGAAAGCATTGATATGTCTAAGGCTTTTCGTGCTGCCCGATATGGCAAAGGCGGTGCGGACTATATAAATTGTCCAATGACAAAAGATGAATATTTGGCGTTTTATCATGCATTAATTACGGCTGAAGCTGCAGAAGTTCATGGCCTAATTGATAATCCTAAAGTTTTTGAAGGTTGTATGCCTATAGAAGTTATGGCAAGCAGAGGCGAAGATACCATGCGTTTTGGACCGCTTAAACCTGTAGGTCTCACCGACCCACGAAACGATTTAAGGCCCTATGCCGTTGTGCAATTACGTCAAGATAATGCCATAGGCTCAATGTATAATATTGTGGGCTTTCAAACGCATCTTAAATTTGGAGAGCAGAAACGTGTTTTTAGTATGATTCCGGGTCTTTCAAAAGCTGAATTTGTCCGCTATGGAGTGATGCACAGAAACACATATATTAATTCGCCAAAACTTTTGACAAATACCTATAAAATGCGTAAATATCCGAAAATTTATTTTGCAGGTCAAATCACGGGTGTTGAAGGATATGTTGAATCTGCCGCCTCGGGGATTATTGCAGGATTATGTGCCGCAAAATCAATGCTCGGCGAAAATGAGATTATATATGATTCTAAAACTGCCATAGGAGCATTGTCCGCATATATATCAAACCAAAGTATTACAAATTTTCAACCTATGAACGTTAATTTTGGTATATTTGAGCCTTTGGGAGTTCGAATAAAAGACAAGAAAGAAAAAGCACAGGCGTTTGCTGATAGAAGTTTAAGTCAATTTTAGAAACGGTGATTAAATATGATAGCTATTATAGATTATGGTGCCGGGAACTTACGCTCGGTTCAAAAAGCCTTTGAACATCTGGGTTATGAGGCTGTTATAACGCACGATTCCGCTGAAATTTATTCTGCCGATAAAGTCGTTTTACCCGGCGTTGGTGCGTTTGGAGATTGTATGAAAAACTTAAACGCAAGTAATCTCATTCCGTGTATTAAAAATGTTATAGAAAGAAAAAAGCCATTTTTGGGAATATGTTTAGGTCTGCAACTGCTTTTTAAAAACAGTGAAGAAACTCCGAATGTTGAAGGTATTGGAATTTTTGATGGTACGATTGTAAAAATTCCTGATATCGATGATTATAAAATTCCACATATGGGTTGGAACTCACTCACATTTACAAAGCCATGCCCGCTATTTTCAAATCTCCCGGAATCGCCATTTGTTTATTTTGTTCATTCGTACTACATGCTGCCAAGTGACAAAAATATTGTGACGGCAACTACCGAATATTGTGGGACATTACCCATTGCACTTAACTATGAAAATGTATATGCCGTCCAATTTCATCCCGAAAAAAGTGGAGATGTCGGACTTAAAATACTTGAAAATTTTGCACAACTTTAAATAAAATATCATGCGGTTTTTCCTTCATTAAAGCTGAAAGTTGAGGTGCCTAAAATGTTTGCAAAGAGAATTATTCCATGCCTTGATGTTAATAACGGTCGAGTTGTCAAAGGCGTAAATTTTGTCAACCTTCGTGATGCAGGTGACCCTATTGAGGTTGCAAAAATTTATAACGAAGCAGGTGCTGATGAGTTGGTTTTTCTCGACATCACCGCGACTCATGAAGGTCGAAATACGGTTGTTGACATGGTTCGCCGTGTTGCAGAAACCGTTTTTATACCATTTACAGTCGGTGGCGGAATTAGCACGGTTGAAGATTTTAAAATTTTATTACGTGAAGGCGCAGATAAAATTTCAATAAATTCGTCAGCCATAAAAAACCCCAAACTTATCAGCGACGCCGCTGAAAAGTTTGGCTGTCAATGTGTTGTTGTGGCGATTGATGCAAAAAAACGTAGCGACGAAGCAGGCTGGAATGTTTTTTCAGCTGGCGGACGCATAGATACAGGGTTAGATGCTATAGAATGGGCAAAAAAAGTTTGCGCTCTTGGAGCCGGCGAAATATTGCTGACATCTATGGACTGTGACGGTACGAAAGCAGGATATGATATCGAGTTAACAAAAAAAGTTTCTGAAAGCGTCTCGATACCCGTCATTGCCTCCGGTGGTGCAGGAACAATGGAACATTTTAAAGACGCACTTACGAACGGAAAAGCCGATGCAGCACTTGCGGCGTCCTTGTTTCATTATAAAGAAATCGAGATTAAAGATTTAAAAGAATATTTGCATAAAGAAGGCGTTTCTGTTCGTTTATAACAAAAAATAAGACGAATACTTCTATATTTTTAAAAATAGATTTTACAAATTTAAAAATATTTTCAAAAAAACGCTTGCATTTTATACGCTTTAATGGTATAATAATGTCTACTGGTGTAAAAATCAAGAATATTATTTGGAGGTGAAATTATGCCTAACATTAAATCAGCTAAAAAGAGAGTTAAAGTTATTAAGAAGAAGACTCTTCAAAATCAAATGATTAAGTCACAACTTAAGACTTCTATCAAAAAGTTTGAAGCTTCTCTTACAGAGGGAAAGGCTGCTGCCTCTGAAGCTTATAAATTTGTAACTAAAATGACTGACCAAGCTGCTGCAAAGGGTCTTCTTCATAAGAATACTGCTGCACGCAGAAAAAGTCAATATACAAGAAAGCTTAATAGCGTTGCTTAACACAGTGTTATTTAATACATGTGTTTCTTAGTGCGGTATTGTTTGATACATGTGCTACTTAATAAAAACTAACACATTAAACTTAAAGTAAAAAATTCTACATTCTACTATAGAATGGGGGTGCATCTCAAAGATGTACCCCCATTCTTAATTTTATCTTTTATTTTATAGTGAGTTCCGCCAAATACATTTCTACTGCTGTCCAGCCTTCAAGTTTCCCTGTTTTTATGTCAATGTCATATTTAAGTCCCTTATCTATCATTCTTTTCAAAAACTTTTCGCCAAAATATTTGCTCTCATCAATCGTCTTTTTTACAACAAAACTTGGCTTAAAATAATCAAAATATGCCGTCATATCTCCGGCTTGCATTCCATCTTCTTTTAAAAGTTTACATAGCAGCAATTCCGACATTTTCCCCATCATAATGCTCAATATCGTGTTAGGTTTTTCCTTTGAATTCCTCAAATATTGCAACTGCTCACGTGCCGCCTTGCTCTTGTTTGCAACAATGTTATCAAGCATATCATAGACACGATATTCCACCGTCAAATCTACCACAGCATCAATATCCTCACGAGTAATCTTTTTACGGTCCCCAAGATAGTTGATAAGTTTTTCAAATTCCATGTCAATCTTCCCTAAAGATTGTCCGCACAAGCGAATCATGTGGCTAAGGTCAGGAGCCGTTATGTACTTTTCTGCCTTGTCAAAACGCTGTCCAAGCCATACTTCAAGCTTATTAATAGGAAGATATTCAAAATTTATAACCCCGCCAACCTCTTCGATAAACTTTAAATTCTTAATCTTCTTTTTGTCAAAGTTGTCCTCTTCAAAAATCACACAAACATACGGCGGTAAGTTTCCAACAATCTCCTTAATTCTTTTGAAATCCTTTGTTGTGGCATTTTGAAAAAGTCCTGTGTTTTTTACAAAAATCATCTTTTTTTCTGACATCTGCGGGAATTGTTCAATCGCCTCAGCAATTTCTTCAACCCCCACCTTCTTCCCTTCAAATCGGAAAAAGTTAAAATCCTCAAATCCCTTTTCAACGACTTTTTTCTTTATACTA
>JAVXFE010000043.1:5662-10349 GCA_036658075.1 Oscillospiraceae bacterium | reverse complement strand
AAATCGTTTTGCCTATAAATAAGAAGGATTAAGTCAAAAAATAACCAATGTTGTTTATTATAACGCTGGTTATTTTTATTGCCATTATAAATACAAAGAATACAAAAGCAGGATTGTCTACTTTATAGCAGAAATATGTAATACAAACGTCAGATTTGCTATGCTATAATTATAGTATCAAAATATATAGGAGGGTAAAATAATGTTAAAGAAAGTATTGGCTACGGCGGTTTTAACGTCACTTTTAATTACGAGTTTAACTGGTTGTGGAGGGATTTCTCCTACAAGCAGTAAGCCGGAATCTACGGGTAGTAAAACAGTTATTACTATTAACAACTGGCCGGGAGATGAGGCACCGGAAAAGAAAGCTTTATACGAAAATTATAAAACTGAATTCGAAAAGAAAAATCCTGACATTGAGATTAAAGGCGATTCATGGTCGTATGATGTAAACTCATTTTTACCTAAAGCGGCAAGCGGACAGCTTCCAACAATGTATGAGACTTTCATGACAGAGCCGATAAAAATTGTTAATGCCGGCTATGGCAGAGATGTCACTGAAATACTTAAAAAATTTGGATACGACAAAGAGATAAACCCACAATACTTAGAACTTCTCAAGAAGGACGGGAAATATTGGGGAATACCCTATGAAGGATATGTAATGGGTATGGTTTTTAACATTAATTTATTTAAACAAGCTGGATTAGTTGACGATAAAGGAGTTCCGATTATGCCTAAGACATATGACGAGCTGGCACAAACGGCTGTTACTATTAAAGAAAAAACCGGTAAGTCCGGATTCTATATGCCAACCGTAAAGAACCAAGGCGGATGGACGTTTATGAACATAGCGTGGTCATATGGCGTTAACTTTATGGACGAGGAAAACGGAAAATGGGTTGCAAAGTTTAATACTCCTGAATGTGTCCAGGCACTTCAATATGTTAAAGATTTAAAATGGAAATATAAGGTGTTACCGAGTGACAATTTAGGCGGTATGGACGAGTTTGTACAAAAGTTTTCGGTTGACCAAGTTGCCATGGGATTTGGAAGTCCTGACCAAACAAAAGCGGCAATCAACGATTATTCAATGGACAGAAACAATATAGCAATTGGCAGAGTGCCTGCAGGTCCTAAGGGGCGTGAAGCACAAATGGGCGGCGTTGTAAAAATGTTCTCGCCAACAGCAACCGACAAACAGATTGAAGCCTGCATTAAGTGGCTTGAACATATTGGGTTTACGCCAAAAGTTAACGATGAAGTTAAATCCAAATGGGAATCTGATTATAAAATGGCAAATGGAAAGAATGAAGTAGTAGGCTGTGAGCATATTCAGGTTTGGATTAATGAAGATAGAAAAGTTGCCCAAGAAGAAGTAAGAAAACCTTATGAAAATGTAGATTTAAATATGTTTAAGGATTATTCATTAACCGATGGAATCAAATACAATCCAGAAGAACCAATGTGTACACAAGATTTATACAAAATTTTAGATAGTGCAGTACAGGCGGTTGTTACAGATGAAAACGCTAATGTTGAAGAAATTGTTAAAAATGCAGCTAATGATTTCCAGGTAAACTATTTAGACAGAGTGGAATAATTCGAAGTGAGGTAATAAATATGTTCTCTAACCTAAAAATTCAAAATAATAAAGTGCGAAGAAACCCTAAAAGGTTTCTTCGTGCCTTTAGTAGTAACCTTTCCGCATGGATATTATTATTACCGGCGGTAATACTGCTTTTTATAATTGCGTGGCAACCGATTTTTGAAGGAATGTTTTTATCGTTCTTTAAAATGAAGGGTTATAACATGGGAGAGTTTGTGGGATTTAAAAATTATACCGACGTTTTAACCGACCCAATTTTCCCGGTGGTACTTGGAAACACAGTTAAATATGTTATGTGGTCATTAATAATTGGATTTATCCCACCAATAGCGATTGCTATTATGATTAATGAAATCAGACATACAAACGGCTTTATTAAATTTTCTATATATTGTCCTGCTATGGTTCCTGCCGTTGCAACAGCGTTAATATGGTACTTCTTATTTTTGCCCGGAGATGCAGGACTTGTTAACTTAATTCTCGGCAAAATCGGCATTCCGCCACTTTCATGGCTCCAAGATAAAAATCTTTCGATTCCAACTATTATTTTCACGATGTCATGGAAGGGCTTTGGAGCTTCGGCTCTTATATACTTAGCGGCTCTTCAGGGGGTAAGTCATGAATTGTACGAGGCGGCAACTATTGATGGTGCTGGAATTCCACGAAAAATTTGGTCAATAACATTACCACAAGTTTCGGGAATTATACTTCTTATGTTTGTGCGTCAAATAGTCGGGGTATTTCAGGTTATGATGGAACCTATGATTATGACAGATGGCGGACCTAATAACGCATCACTTTCGCTAAATCTTCATACGTACCTTTCAGCGTTTAGATACTATCAAATTGATAAGGCTTTAGCTCTTAGCGTAATAACCTTTTTGATTTTGATTGTTATGACTGTGTTTTACTTTATTGTGAAGAAAAAGGTCGAAGACTAACCCTAATAAATATCTGATAGAAAGGTTAAGGCATCTTATGGCTAAAATTAAAAAGAAAAAAGTCGCCCAAGAATTTACCGGAATTATTGGTGCAATAGACTACAAAAGGACCGGAGTAAAAATTTTTTATTGGGCAATGTACACTTTGTGTATAATTTGTTGCTTAATATGCATATTACCACCGATTTGGATAATGTTGTCAAGCTTTAGCGATGTTAAAGATTTGTTGGCGATTCCGCCATCAATATTTCCAAAGAGCTTTCACCCTGAAAAATTAATAGAAGCCTGGAATAAGCTTAATTTTCTTCAATATTATTCAAACACTTTTGTTATGGTTATTGGAGATTTGCTGTTTGCAATTTTTATAAACGGACTTGCGGGCTATGTAATATCAAGACTTAAACCAAAGGGTGGCACACTTGTCTTGACACTTATTTTATGGACAATGATGATGCCAAATTCATTAAACATGATTCCGCTTTACGGGACATTTTTAGATTTTCCATTGTTCCATGTAAACCTCACAAATACATACTGGCCAATGTGGCTTATGTCGGGTGCGAATCCGTTTAATATCCTAATGTTTAAATCGTTTTTTGATGGAATCCCAAGTGCGTACATAGAAGCGGCAAGGATTGACGGCTGTACTAATTTAGGAATATTTGCAAAAATAATCTTGCCTCTTTCTAAGCCAATAATTATGGTAGTTAGTATATTTACGGTTACGGCATCATGGGATAACTTCTTATGGCCATATCTTATACTTAAAGATGAGGGACTTTATACCGTAGCGGTTAAAATCTTTGCTATGAAATCCGCTGGATTCCCGCTTGATTTACATTTGATGGCATTACTTTTTGCAATATTACCGCCACTTATTTTGTTTGTTTTTTTCCAGAAACATATTATGACAGGATTTGCGTTAGGTGGAGTAAAAGGCTAAAACTAAAATCATTTTAGAACGGAGAGTTTAGATGAAAAACTGTATAAAGAAATATGTATGCTTAATCTTATCGTGCATTATGTGCCTGATGAATTTAACGATTTTCGGAGCTGATGAAGATACAATAAAGGGACATCTTGGTTGGTCAGGTCCTCCCGCTGGTTGGGCTAAATTTACACCGGTGGAAAATTCATTTACTGTTGACGGAAAAAAGTTTTCACTGCTTGAATATAGACCCGAAAATCAAGACTCTAAATATCTTGTTATTGCTCAAGACTCGTATGGACGTCATGTGTTTGATGGAGATAACACCCAGAAGTTTGATACTGAAGACCCAAACAATGTTGCGGCATGGCTTAATAATGAGTTTTTAACCGATGGAAATAATTATGTTGGTACTATATATAAGCTTCCTGACGGAATTATTAATAACATAAACCCTAATCACAGATGGATTACAGAATGTGGATGGGAAGATACGAATTGTAGTAAGGAATTGTGTGGAGGCAAGGAATATTATACCACCACGACAGGCGTAGTTTTAATGGCAGATTATGAGTATAAAAAGTATGCAGGGAAGTTTGGTGTTTTAGATAACACTGCCGCTGGCATTGAAAACCCTACAAATGGTGAGGGGTGGTTTTTACGGTCATCGTGCCAAAAAACTACACTTTGCAGTAAATTCGGTGGTGATATTGGTGCAGTGAGGGCGTGGGATACGCATGTACCTTTTGGAATACGCCCTATGTTTAATTTAAACAGTAACTTTTTTAAAACGGTTAAGCTAAACATGGCAGAAACAGGCGCTAATGTAAAAGCGGCTATGGCTGATAGTTGCACAAAAGCGGAGTTAAAGGCTTTAGGCTATACCAATGAAGAGCTTGCGGAACTGTTTGGAAGTGGCGTTAAATTGGGAAACGTTAAATTTACTGATGATAATGGAAAAGAGATTGTATCGTTAGTGGCGAACGGAAATGTTAACACTGAAGTTTCTGTAATAAATAATGACGAAACCAAATCTTCAATGACAGCACTTGTATGTTTTTATAATAAAGACGGAAGACTTATTACCGGTGCTACAACAGGAAAAATGAATATAGAGGCAGGCACGACAACAAAGCTTAGCGCACGCATTACATTGCCGGCAAATATAGAAGGCGGAAAGCTTAAAGTGCTATTTTGGGATAGTGCAAT
>JAVXFE010000043.1:0-5652 GCA_036658075.1 Oscillospiraceae bacterium | reverse complement strand
GTTTTTTTAAATGTTTTTATATTTTTTTTATGTTGATTAAATTTTTCAAATATGCTAAAATAAAATAAATGGAGTGCAAATGAAAATTTTTAAAAAATGGATAGCCCTAATTTCAGCAATTTCAATTTTAACTATGAGTATATCTGTTATCACCGTTTCTGCGAAGGTAGATATAAAAAATGGCGAAAATATCGATGACCTTTTGTCAATACTAACTATTTCTTCTGAAAAAATAAATACCAAATCTGACGAAGTTGTGAGTCGTGGTGAAATGGCGGAAATATTATGCAAGATGATAAATCTTGATACAAAAGGTAAGCGTATGGCACCTGACTTTACTGATGTTAATGAAAGCCATAAATATGCATCTTCAATTGCTATTATGGCAAACATGGGCATTTTAAATGGCGATGGAACGGGTGCTTTTCGACCGGAAAATAACATAAAGTTTGATGAGGCATCTGCGGCCTTGGTTCGCATTTTGGGATATGACCCCAGCCTTGAAGATAAAAGCTTAAATGGATATTTTTCTAAAGCCAACAAACTTGGTATAATTAAGAATATTTCCGGGCTTTCGGCTGATGAAAACGTACCTGCGGGCGTGTTATCTGTTATGATATACAACGCTCTTCAAACGGAATTAATGGAAACTAAAAATTATGGTGATAATGCTGAATATGTAATAAATAAAGATGCAACATTGCTAACCGAAAACTTTCATATGTATGTGAAAACAGGTGTGGTTACTGCTACATCATTGACAGCGATAAGTTCAACATCAGCAGCCGCTGGAAAAGAAAGCGTGAAGATTGATGATGAAATTTATGCGGCGGGAAGCAGTTCGGCAGAACGTTATTTGGGTCAAAAGATTAAGTTTTATTATATAGATGACAAGGATACAGATAAAACTATAACCTTGATTTCTAAGGTTTTCTCAAAAGTGATAGAATTTAACGCCGATGATACGGAGTTCAGCAATAATGTATATAGCGTAAAAAATGAAGATGGCAATAAAGATATTAAATATAAAATCGATATTAATAAGCACATTATTTATAACGGTAAGTCCTTAGGGAGAATAATAGATGACTCAGTTATGATTCCTAATGATGGAAAAATAAAGATTGTTGATACCGATGAAAATGGCACATACGACGTGGTTTTTATTGTGTCTTATGAAATCTTTTTAGCTCAAAGTGTCGATACACAAAAAGGTATAATTTTTGATAAGCTAAACTCTAACCATAAACTTGAGATTGACCTTAAAAATCCGAACTTAACTATTATGGATAAGGATGGGTATGCAATTAAGTTTGAAGATATCAAACAGTGGGATACAGTTTTTGCGGAGATTAGCAGTGATAAAGAAATCGTGAATTTAATTGTATCTAAGGAGTTTGTAAATGGTGAAATCCATGAAATAAGAAACGGCGAAACCCCTGGAATCGTGATTGATGAAAAGTTCTATGAATTCAGCGAAATGTTGTCAAAAGAAGAGATAGAAAAGCTTAAATGCGGAAATGTCGGGACGTTTTATCTTGATATTTATAATAAAATAGCGGCAGTGCGTATAGCTCAAAAGACAAATATAAAAATGGGATACTTAATGAACGCTGCATTAACAAAAAATCTTTCAGACGATTTGTTTGAGATTCGAGTGTTAAATAACAAAAACGAATTTGTTAATCTACAGGCTAAAATGCCAATAGAGATTGATGGAAAGAAATATAAAAAAGCGGATTTGGCATTTGGGGCAATAGCTAAAAATGCAGACGGAAATGTAAAAAGACAACCGATTACATATAACACAGACGAAAACGGAATGCTTAAAACTATCGATACGGCATATGTTGGCACACCTACAAATGGTGAGAGTGCGGATTCGTTAAACATGTTTTGCGATACAAAAGAACCGGTAGTATATAAGACCTCAACCCGTGCAATGCATGCGAAAATTTTGCTTAATGAAGACACGGTTGTTTTCTTGATTCCAGATGATGAAAACGCACCCGAGAAAGAATTTGTAGCTACAAATATTTCATATTTCGGAAACGATGGCTGGCAAAGAGCTTTAGGATATTCAATAGAAGAAAATTATACATATGCGAATATTTTGGTGACTATTAATAAGGGAAGTCAAGTCGATATGGCACGTGGACTTTTCATGGTTTCAGAACTTGTGAACAGCGTTGCGGCTGATGGCGACCTAGCATATAGTCTGCGTTGTTACCGTGAATCCGCCGAAAAGATTTATGAGTTTAAAGAAGAAGAACTGTTAAAAGATTTAGATTTAAACATGGGAGATTTGGTGTTTTTAAGCTTTGACACAAACCAGAAGATTGATGCAATAAAAATGGCTTATGATGCAAGTGAAGATAAATTTTACTTCCAGTCAAACCCAGAACCTGCCAATGTAGGTGGCGGTTATCGTGTTTTGCGGGGTCATGTTTATGATAAGATTGGAAATCTTATAAAAGTTTCAACTAAGGATATAACGCTTCCGCTTCCACAGCTGAATTTAGAAATTTATGATTCAGGTAAGTTTACAGTGTTTGTTTATAACCAAGAGCGTAAAACCATAACGCCTACAATGGGTAGTGAGTATATGAAAACTTTTAAAGATGCAGGAACGGAATCTTCAAAAATAATTGTCTATACAAACTGGGGCGACCCACGCACGATGTTTATCTATGAATAAAGGGGTGAATATAATGTTTAAGTCCATGAAATTTATTAAGTATAAGAATAATAAGAGCATGAATAAAATTAAAAGTAAAAATTTAAGAAGGCTTTTATCCTGCGGATTAATTTTAAGCATGGTTATCGGAAACTGCTATTCATCTTTTGCGGCGGCAGTAGATCAAATAAATATAGCGACAAAAACGACGAAAAACACTCCATATTCTAACATATTTAAACTTGATGGTGGAAAGAAAAGTTATATTCTGCTTGACGATTTGGATAAAGGCTTTTTTGTAATGACTAAAGAAAACTATGGTACCGCAATGTTTGATGCGGAGGCTACTCAAAAACTTGACCCAACCGATGAAAATAATATCGGATATTATATGGAAAACAGCGTTTTAAAATCGTTAGAAACACAGATAGCGGACAATCTTAAATTAAATGAATGGAAGATTGAAGCAGGCGACCCATCAGGGAACTGCCCTAAGGATTATAGTTATTCATCAAAGCTTAGCTTAATTTCACATGCTGAATGGCTAAAATATTATAACAAGTTTGGCGTATGTGATGATATGAAAGATGGTGACGGCTGGTGGATACGTTCTCCACGTGGAGTGAACGGAACCCCAAATACCGGACTTAGCACAACCTTTGATGGAAAGGTTATTGGCTCTACAGCAAATAATATTCATGCTGTCCGACCTGTATTTTACTTAAATCAAGACTTTTTTAAGAAGGTAAAACTTGATGTGTCTAGCTTAGGTTCTGCAGTAAAAAAAGTGATGGTTAAAAATTGCACAGAATCCGACTTGGCGAAAGTTGGATATAGTCCAAGCGAGATTGCATCAATAAAATCCGAAAAGCCACGTGTTACAGAAAGTGTGGAATATGTTCCTCCAACGACGGATGTGGATAATATAATTCGCCCTAAAAACACGCAGTTTGGATTAAAATTCAAAGTTATAGCGAATAAGCCCATAAAATATACTGTAGAATATTCCCTCGATGGTGAAAATTATGAAAGCCGTGATATTAAGGTTGGATATAATCAGTCGGACGTGTTTAAATTCGACATTTCAGGGAAAAAGGGCAGATGGGATATGCGTGTTATCGTAAACGATAGTGGACGTATTGTCTATAACGAGGTGCATACTATAGTGTTTATGGATGATTATACGCCCCAATTTATGGATAGCTTATCAGAGCGTGGAGTGTGCGGACACTTTGCACGAAACTATTATTCAAAAAAAGACCTTGAATATATAAAAAGAGGCGGTATAAAAAATGTTCGTGGCGAGATTGGTTGGGATGCAGGAGAAGGCCCTCGTGGCGTTTATAATTTCTCTTCTAATGATTGGTGGAATGACGCCTTTGACGAAATGGGAGTTAAATATTGTGGTATAGTGGGATATGGAAATACTAATTATTATACTGAAGCGGATTGGGCTATTGGAGATAAGGTCGGACCTCATAATGAAGACCAACGCACAGGGTATGCAAATTATGCCTCTAAATATGCGAACTATCTTAAAACCGATTCGATGATTGAAATGTGGAATGAGGGTAACACGGGCGGATTTTGGAGACCCGATTACAATATCGTTAACTACACAGATTTGGTAAAGACGACATTTTTAAATCTCCGAAAGAATGCACCTGACAGTAAAGTTACAGCTTTTGCGACTTCGGGTACAGATGTAAAGTTTATACGAGATGGGCTTGAACTTGGGTTATATCCGTATTGTGATTATATCTCTTTTCATCCATATATTCAGCCAAGTATGCCGGATGATGCAAACTTTTCAGCGGGAAACATACAAAAGGTGAAAGATACTGTGTTAGATTATGGCGGGTGGAAGGATTTGGCTATTACTGAATCCGGTTGGTCAACCGAGAAGGCAGGAACAGCTCCGCAAAAACACGCTGAAGCTATAATGAAACAGTTTGTTATCAGTGAAGGCGAAGGCGTAAGCAAAATATATGACTATAACTTTAAAAATGACGGAAAAAATCCAAATTTCAGTGAAGATAATTTTGGAATGATAGAGAATGATCGTACGCCAAAGAAGACATATATAGCTTTTTGTGAGTTAAATCGTTTTACAGCAGGAGCTGTTATGCATGGGAAAATAGACATTGGACTTGGAGATAAATCCTATAATTATGTCTACTCAAAGGACAATAAGCCAACATTGATTTCATGGATGGCAGAAGGCACCACGGCAGAATACGATTTTGGAAAAGATGCAGAAATTTACGATATGTATGGAAATAAGTTAGATGTGAAAGGAAAAGCTAAGCTTTCCACTGCACCGATTTATGTTAAGAATCTAGGAAATGAATGGTTCTTAAAAGCTGGATATGACAAACTTTCTTATACCCAAAGAGATTTTTATACACGCTATGATAAGGCGCTTTCAAAAAGTTTAGTGTCCGACATAGATGAAGCGTTTAAAAAATCCTTAGAAGACCTTAATGAGTTTAAAGAGATATCTGCTGATGATAGCGGAAAGCTTTTCCCTATTCAAAAAGTAGATGAAAATATCGAAAAGGTATATGGGTTTGGGGTACGCATTTTAGAAGATGCTTCTAAGGGAAGGTATACCGAAAAGGAAACTTCTCAGATGTTGTTTGGACTATATAATGTGCTTAATGCATGGGAAAACTTGCATTCTGTTTTAACAACTGAAAATGTAGCAGATGGTAAAAAAATTATTGAAGTGGTTGATAATACCGAAAAAAATGCATATGAAAGTTATGTGAAAAATGGATTCACTACTGTTTATTCCCGTGAAATATTAGCAAAGGCAATAAAACGCAGAGATGATGTAAAAAAGATTCTCGAACTTGAAGATAACCCTGCAAAAAGTGGATTGATTTCCGGATATACTAAAACTGCCGAAAAGTTATGTGGCTGGTTTGAGTTATTTTCAAAGATTGAAAACCCACAAAATCTATCCTTCCAAT
>JAVXFE010000042.1:0-10424 GCA_036658075.1 Oscillospiraceae bacterium | reverse complement strand
TGATGAAAGCAAAGCACGGCAACATGTAGAAATTCCAGCTTTCTTTTTTAGTTCTAACAAAACAGATTGGAAAGATATGGGTAAAAATACAATGTCGGTTTTTCTTAACATCAAAAACCCCTATTTAGGTTACTATCCAAATTATAAAGGTCTAAACAATGATTTCAAAAAAATAAAGCAACAACTTATGAAAGACGGATACGATGGGATTTTTTCTGTTGAAGATGGTGTGATAGAAGAATATATTGCTTTTTTACCAAATCAAATTAAGTCAGCAACGGACAATATTGGCACGTTTGACGGAAGTAATCCTGACATTCGTTATTCAATCGACAACGATATGAAAAATTTAACAAAAGAGACGGAAACTAATGGAAACAAATTACATAATGACACAGACGAGGGCGGAGAAAAGTTAAATAATAATCGGTCGTTTGAAAGTGAGTACGATAAGTGGGCAAAAGGTGGAGGAAACAAGAGAATCACGTTAACTGTTTGTAATACCCCCGCAGTCCTTAAAAAAATCGGGTTCAAAAATCAAGTCATTACGTGGGACGCAACTAAAATAGCAAAAATTAAAAGTAAGCACAAAGGAATGACTGATGACATAATAAAGCAGGTTCCGGATATTTTGGAAAAACCTATAATTATTATGAAATCCACGCAAAAAGATAGTAGAATTACTATGCTCGGAGAAATTTACGACTTAAATAATAAACCGGTGCTAGTGGTTTTAGAACTTGAACCTTACAGTAATACAGGGGTCGGACTAGATGAAATAAAAATTGCAAGTTCATATGGCAAAGATCGTGTTCAGTCATTTATAAACAAAAGTGAAGTTCTGTATTTAGAACCAAACAAAAAAAGAAGAAATTCTTGGCTTGCCCAGAATAGGCTCCAATTGCCGTTAGAGCAAGCCAAGAATACTTCTAATAACACCAATATATCACAAGATACAACTGGTGTCAATAATATTATATCAAATAAGCAGGATATTGATACTAAGAATAAACATTCAGTGGCGGACGGGGAGAACGACTATTCTAAGAATATCGAAAAATATGGGGCCATTCCTAAGGGAGAAAATCCCATCAGGGCGATTAAAGTTCCGAAAAGGACTTCAAAGACGAATGCCGTAAGCTATTTTGCTCGAACTATGCTGGAAGCGGAGAGTACACCAGATACCGCCATTAGCGAGTTTGAAAAGAAAATAATGGGCGGAAACATGGTTCATGAGGTAATAACTGATAAAAGCGCCAAAGAATACGCTTTAAGATTTTAAAAGGTTTCCGTTTGTCTTCAGTCTGAATCGACTGGAAATATGATTCCAGTCGATTTTTTGTATTTAAATTATTTTGGTATAGCGACAATTATTCGTATCCTTCCACCGGAAGCAGGAGTTTTATCATAATACGCCATTAAGTCATATTTAGTAGTGTTAATAACTTCACTAAGCGGTATAATGTTATAGGTTGAAGGGTTTCCAGCCTTCTTTTTATATACTGAAACTTTATCGCTTATTTGATAATTTTCAATTCCGTTTGTTAATATTAAATCTGATGTAACCGTTATTTTTCCGTCTAATTTTAAGATTTTTTGTATACTTTCCGGTGCCATTCCATTTGGTGTAATTTTCACAGCATCACCTGCAGAAACGGCATATTTAGAAATTTTAGATGTCCAATTATATGGTTTTCCATCTATTAAATAACTATAATTTTCAACAGGTGAATTTTTATTTCCTGCCGTATCTGTTACGATTCCATATTTATATGAATCTCCTGTTACGTTATCTAAAATCATTTTTGTTATTTCATTTTTTTCATTTTTTTCGGCATATAATATATTTTTTGCTGTCATATTTACTTTATCAAGTCGTTTTGGAAATACCGTTGTATAGGCACCTGTTTTATATGTTTCTCGTGTGCTTATATCTAAAATTTGAACATTTTTTGAAACTTTATTGTCACCCAATGTTTGGGTAGAAAAATTATAAATACCTTGATAACTTGTTTCGCCTGCAACATTTTTGATTTTGGCTGTTCCGTTTGAAAACAAAACTTCTACAATAGTATTTTTAAAATCGGCATAGTCCCAATCTGTAACATATTCATAAACACCGCCATCTGGGGAAGCAATTTTAATATAATACGATGTATATACACTTGTATCACTTGAAATAATTTCTTTAGAGCCTGTTTCGAAAATGTATCCTACTACTCTTTCGGCGGAATCAGTAGGTGAAATAACGTCCGCAATTTGATTGTTTCTACCGAGTAGAATTGTTATAGTATCTCCATATACAAATTTACCACTTGAGGATAAACCGGTAAAAGCTTCGGGACTTTCAACTGTATATTCTACACCAGAAACAACTATTTTATTTGGCATATCTTTGTTTGGCAAAGCTTTTTCATATACTCCTGTAACTTTTGCACTATACGCCATTAACATGTTTAAATCTTTAGAATAATATACTATATCATTTAGCGTTATATCATTCTCTGATGCAACGTTTCCATCTCGAGTAATAGACGTTGTAGAATCAATTCCAAAGTTATCTCGCCATTGGTCGTTTGAAATTTTCAATGGACCTTTTAAGCTTCCTTCTTCGTAACTTATGTATTCGATTTTATCATCTTTTTCTTTAACATATAAAATATCGCCAAGTTTTAATTCCGGCTTAACAGCTGCGTATGTTGTTATATTTTTATCTTTATACGTTTTTGTACTATTTTCTATTTCAAGTTGGGTTGGCTTGCCATCTTTGTATGCAACTACCTTATTATCTAAAATTGAATATACAATATATTTTTTTAGCATATTTTTATCAATAACTTCACCTAAATTTTCAGTTGCTATGAGTTGGGTATATTCAATCAAACCGTTTGAATTTGAATATATTTTAAATTTATCACCAACCTCGGCAAAATTAATAACAGCACCATACGTACTAGTTTGAGATTTATAATATGTGGTCTGCGAACTATTAATATCTAATACATTGCCATCTAAGACTAAATCAGAACCTATAATATCGGTTATTGTATATGTATTAGAAACTTGAACAAGTGGTGTAAAAGCAACAATTGTGTCACCATTTTTTATTGATAAATCACCCTTTTTACCAATATTCGAAATATCAAAATTTTCATTTATTTTATATGTACCTTTTGAAGTTAAAATTTTATCAGGAGAAACAGAAGAATCTTCAACATTGCTTGCTATTAAAATTATATCTTCTAAGATTTCTACGTCAAATATAGATATCAATTTATTTGGTGTGTCTTTTATTTTGGTATTTAATGTGTTATAACAAAGAATGGCAACATCACGGCGTGTCATATCAAAACCGACAGCACAATCTAAGCTTTCGGTTATTCCTAAATTATCAGCAAGACCCAATTGTCCATATGGCCAAGAAACGCCGAAATCTTCGTCTGTATACCCTAAAACTCTTAGCATCATGGTGATAGCCTCTTCATATAAAACTCCAGCATCAGGAATAAAACTGCCGTCTGGATAGCCTGTTGCAAGTCCGCTTGAGACCCCTGCTTTAACATATGGTGCCGCCCAATGTGTATAGGTAACATCTCGAAATGGAGAAATTGCAAGGTTTGTCGCAACACTATTTTTGAATTTTGATGACGCCACCGCCATTTTTGTAAATTCAGCACGTGAGACCAAATCATCAAGTCTTAAATCTCCATCTAAGCCACCATTCATAATATTAAGTTCACTTAATAAAGGAATAATATCTTCGGCAGAATTACCGTTGGCAATCACGGTAAAACTTCCTATGATTAGGGTTAAACTTAGTAATAAAGCTGTAAATTTTCTCATTTTTATGCTCCATTTCTGAATTACATATGCATTCCGCAACATATTAAATTTCTTATAATTAATCATAACGCAAGGCCTCTATTGGATTTAACCGTGCAGCGTTTCGTGCAGGCAGGAAACCGAAAACAATGCCTATTCCAACAGAAACTCCAAAAGCTGTGAGTATAGCTCCTACTGAAGGAATTACATTTAAATCCAAAAGTCGCCCGGCTAAATTAGATAAAGAGGACCCTAGCGCTATTCCAATAAGCCCTCCTACTCCGCTTACTGTTCCAGCTTCGATTACAAATTGCCACATAATATCTTTTCGCTTTGCGCCTAAGGATTTCCGAATACCAATCTCTCTCGTTCTTTCTGTAACTGAAACAAGCATAATATTCATTATACCAATACCACCAACTAATAATGATATTCCCGCTATACAAACAAGCATAGTTTGCATTGTTCCGGTCATGGTGTTCATAGAATCAAGCATTTGTTTCATACTTGAAACTGTATAATAATCGCTATCACCTACTATGTTTTGTAAGGCTGTTTTTATTGTAGCTGTCGCCGTATCAACGCTATCTTCGTTAGAAGCGTTAACAACATAACTATTAATTTTGTTTGTACCTAACATTTTGGTTGCATTAGTATATGGGATGTAGATGGCTTCGTCAACACCACCACTTGTTGAATCATCTTTTTCTTCAACGACGCCTACTACTTTATAACTTTCGCCATCGATTTTTATAAATTCACCAATGGCAGAAAAATTTCCAAAAAATTCTTTTTGGATATATGGTCCAATGACACAAACCTTTTTCTTATATTGTACATCAATATATTGTAAGTATCTTCCGGATTCAACAACTACATTTCGGATACTTCCATAATCTTCGCTTGTTCCAGATATTCCAGTTGTTATTGAGTTAGAACCTACTTTTACTGTAGCTTTTGGAATGTTAACAATTGGCGAAACACCGCTAATTAAATCTTGATTTTTATCTTTAATTTTATAAATGTCATCAACTTCTACAGTATGACTTCCACCTCTATCTTGAACAGAAATTGTTATAGAAGTAGTACCCATATCGCTAAATAAATCTGTTACTTGCCCTGTAAGTCCATTCATCATACTTACGAGAGCTATCACTGCAGCAACGCCAATAATAATTCCAAGCATAGTCAAAAAAGACCGCATTTTATTTGAGACAATGCTGGAAAGTGCCAATAAAAACGATTTTCGGAATGACATTATTTAGTCACCTCCGCATCGCCTGCATGTGCGATAGAGGCAAATTTGTCAATATCTGCAACACCATCATATGTTACCCTTCCATCTTGGACTTTTATCACTCGTTCGGCTTGTGCCGCAATTGTGTTATCATGAGTGATTAAAACAATTGTATTTCCCTCTTTGTGGATTCGTTTTAAAAATTCTAAGACATCTTTGCCTGTTTTTGAGTCTAAGGCTCCTGTTGGTTCATCGGCTAAAATTATAGAGGGGTTTCCTGCTAAGGCTCTAGCGATAGACACACGTTGCTGTTGACCTCCGGAAAGTTGTGATGGTAAATTTTTAGCTTTATCTGCCAAACCAACACGTTCTAATGATATTAACGCTTTCTTCGCTTGTTCGCTATCTCTCATGCCACTGTAAAGTAACGGAAGTTCAACGTTTTTTTGAACCGTCAATTTAGGAATCAGATTGTATTGCTGGAATATAAAGCCAAGTTTTTTATTTCTTATTTCTGCAAGTTGGTCATCATTCATATGTCCAACATTGTTACCATCGAGTAAATATTCTCCTTTTGTTGGAACATCAAGGCATCCTATTATATTCATACAAGTAGATTTACCGCTACCCGATTGACCCACAATTGCTACAAATTCACCTTTAAATATTTTAAGTGAAATTCCATCAATTGCACGAACTTCTGTGTCTCCCATTTGATATATTTTGTATATTTCTTTAAATTCAATAAGCGGTGCCATTATTTTTCCACCTCGCCCATTGGGTTTCCACCACTCTGCAAATCTTCGTTTATGGCAGAGTCACGCATCTTCATCATTTGTTCCATTTCGGAAAGAACTTTTACTTCTTCTCCTTTTATTGTGTCGCCTTCATTCAAACCATCAAGTATTTCAACATAATCATCATTATTTATACCTGTAGTAACTTTGATACTCTTGTAACCGTCGGGGGCTTTGTCTGTGTCGCTTTCTTTATCACCTTTTATGTAGACAATATTTCCACGATTAAGAGCCGTAAGTGGTATAGAAAGTGCATTTGTAACACTTTTAACTTCAATAGATGCTTCGATATTCATGCCAGGTAAGATTTTATCGTCAAAGTCTATTATTTTAACCGTCACAGGGTAGGTAGTTACACCTGATTCTTTACTGGTTACACCATTTATACTTATGTTTTCAACTACACCTTTATAATCTTTATCTGACGTATCAGCCTTTATAATTGCATTTTGCCCAATTTTTATCTTTTTTACATCAAGTTCATCAATTTTCATATCAAATTTTAAACCCGACATATCGTATATTATAGCAAGTTCAGATTTCTCTTTCATGCTTGCAGGTCCTTCTAAATTGTCACCTTTTTTAACATTTTTAGTAACAACAGTACCTGAAATTGGTGCGGTTATTGTATAATCTTCAAGTTGATTATATAACTTTTCACGTGCCAACATTGCGTCTTTAACAGAAAGGTCTCCGGTGTATGTGGCAGTTTCTTTACTTTTTGATTTTAAAGAAACAATTTCTTTACCTGATTGTAAAAAGTCACCTTCTTTAATATTAATAGCATTTACCTCACCAGCAATATTAGAGGTTATTGTTTTTTCTTCAATATAAGAAAAAGACCCTACGTCATTACATGCAATCCCGTTAACAATAGCAGTGGCTTTGCTTGTTGGCAACAAAGCACCTGGATTTTTAACCTTTATTTTTACCATTCTAACCAACATATACCCTTCACGTGCTTCTGTAAAATCATTTATGTGCGTGACAGTTCCAGAAATTGCTGTGCCTGTACCTACAACAGTGACCACTGCTTCATTTCCAGTTGAAATGTTTGCAACATCAGTATCATTGAATGGTATTTCAAGTTCCATGTATGTATCATCGTAAATATCGGCAATATTTGCACCAATAGATATATTGTCACCTTTTTCAATATAAACTTTTTTAACTTTTCCTGCTACTTTTGATTTTATAGACAAGTCCTGACTATCATCAAGTGAATCCTCATAAACTCTTTCGGCTTTTTCAATTGCGATATTAGCGCTTTTAATACTATTTTCAATAGTTGATGCATCTATTTTATATAATAAATCACCTTTTTTTATATTATCGCCTTCTTCAAAAGGAGCTTCTAATATTGTTCCAGTCACTAGTGCTGTTACATTATATTTATCTTTAGGTTCAATAACAGCTTTCGCCGTTATAACTTCACTTATATCACGTCGTTCAACTTTAATAAGATTAGTTTCCGTAGTTGTATCCTTTTTTTTGTTTTTAAAAACAAAAAAAGTGATAGTACCAACTATTGCTACTATTAAAATTGATATTATAATAAATTTATATTTTAAAACAAAGTCTAAAAATTTTTGCATATTAAATCAACCTTTCAAAAGCAATCGATAACAAATGCAGGTACTTCATAGTATTACATAAAATATAGTAACCTATAATGTACATCATTAAGTCGAAAATGTCAAGTGATTTTAGAACATTTATAAAAAAATAAAAAAATATTAAAAAACTGTTGCAATATATTTCTAATAAGGTTATAATGTCTTATTGGTAGATAAAAATTTAACAAGGAGGTTTCAATTATGCCAGCAGCAGGAGCGGGTGCAGCACAATTTGCGCCTATTATCATGATGGTGTTGATTATTGTTGTGTTTTACTTCATCTTAATCAGACCACAAAAGAAAAAGGAAAAAGCATTAAAAAACATGATCGCCTCACTTAAAGTCGGTGACGAAGTTGCATCCATTGGTGGACTTCATGGTAAAATCGTTAGAATTAAAGACGATTTGTTCGTTATTGAGTCAGGTATCGGTACTACAAAGTCTTTTATTACTATTGATAAAAGTGCTATTAGCCGTCTTATCAAAGAAGGTTCTAGTAAAGAAAGCAGCGTTACGCCTATTCTTGACGATGAAATCGTTTCAGAATAATTTAACTAATTGTAATATATTTGTCCATTCCCCAATACAATTATACAAATAAATGTATTGGGGTGGAAAATATGTCAAAAGTTAATTCCGGCAAAATTCAAGATGTTTCTAGCAATAATTTTTTAAATCTGGGACATTCTTTAAAAAACGTTCTTATTAGTTATCTTGTTTCTATAATACTATTATTTATTACTGCCATCATTGCTACATATCTTAGTTTATCTGATGACGTTTTAAATATTCTTGTAATTATAATAACAGGATTATGTTTAATTATTACCGGGTTTAGAGCTGCTAGACATTCTAAGTGTAATGGTTTACTTAATGGTATTATTGCAGGTGTTTTTTATACTATTATTTTATATTTTATCGGTTGTATCGTTTCTAAATCTTTCGCTATAACCTTTATTAATATATCCACATTTGCTTTAGGTATTTGTTGCGGCGGACTTGGTGGTATTATTGGCGTTAATATGAAAAATAAAACAAAGAAAAGATAAATATAATTTATAAGGAGATATAACTATGGCTAGAATTAAAACTTTGAATTCTGCGACACTTAAAAAAAGTGCAGCTAAAGGCGGTTGTGGTGAATGCCAAACTTCCTGTCAGTCAGCGTGCAAGACTTCTTGTACTGTTGCTAATCAAAAATGCGAAAAAGCGTAAAATATACTACGCCTAACTTTTAGTAATTTACAAAGTTTAATATACAGCTTTGTTTATAGCTTAAAAATAAAGTGAGGCGTCCTTCTTTGGACGTCCACTTTTCTGTTTTTAAAGGGAGAATTAATATGGTTCATGCTTTTAAGATAAAAAATAAAAACATTGTTTTAGATGTAAATAGTGGTTGTGTTCATGTTGTTGATGACCTTTGTTATGAAATTATATCTAAGCTTTGCGAAAATGAATTATTGATACAAGAAACTTTGCCTGATGAGATTTTAACATCTTTATCAACTAAATTCTCTTGTAACGATATAAAAGAAGCCTACAAAGAAATTTACACTTTATATATTGAGGATGTTTTATTTTCAAAAGATACTTATGAGAATATTGCTATCAATATGAAGAAAAAATCGCCTGTAAAGGCAATGTGCTTGCATGTATCGCATGACTGCAATTTAAGATGTAAATATTGTTTTGCGGATGAGGGAACTTATCATGAAGAACGTTCATTAATGTCTGCTGAAGTTGGCATGGCAGCTATGGATTATTTGATAAAAAATTCGGGCAAACGTCGAAACCTTGAGGTTGATTTTTTTGGCGGTGAACCATTAATGAATTTTGATGTTGTAAAGAAAATCGTCGAATATGCCCGTGAACAAGAAAAAATTCACGACAAAAATTTTAGATTTACTATTACAACAAACGGTCTTCTTTTATCTGACGACAAGCTTGAATATATAAATAAGAATATGTCAAATATAGTGCTTAGTATCGATGGACGAAAATCCGTCAATGATAAAGTTCGATATCGTGCCGACGGAACGGGTTCTTATGATACTATTGTTCCTAAATTTCAAAAAGTTGCAGAAAGCAGAAATCAAGATAATTATTATGTAAGAGGTACTTTTACTAAATATAATCTTGATTTTTCCAAAGACGTTCTTCATCTTGCTGATTTAGGATTTAAACAAACCTCTGTTGAACCGGTAGTTTGTAGCGGTGTTGAAGATTATGCTTTAAGCAAAGAAGATTTACCTAAAATTTATAATGAATACGAACTCTTAGTGGAAGAATACTTAAATAGAAAGAAAAACGGAAATGGATTCAATTTCTTTCATTTTATGATTGATTTAGACCAAGGTCCATGCGTTATAAAAAGGCTTTCAGGATGCGGGGCTGGTTGTGAATATTTAGCAATAGCACCAAATGGAGATATTTATCCATGTCATCAATTTGTAGGTACCGAAGAATATAAAATGGGAAATCTTAATGATGGCAACATAAACATGAACATACGTCAAAAATTTGAAAATTGTAATGTTTATACAAAGCCAAAATGCAAAGATTGTTTTGCAAAGTTTTATTGTAGCGGCGGTTGTATGGCGAATGCTTGTCTAATAAATGGCGATATTAACGAGCCTCACGAAATCAGTTGTGATATTCAACGTAAACGTGTGGAATGTAGTTTGTATGCAAAAGCTGTGGAAGCTGAATTTTAATCAGAGGTGTAAATTATGGATACAGAGTATACGATTATCACTTTTCAAGATATAGTAAAAAATCAAGAGATAAAAACATATCTTGAAAAAGGTGACAAATATATAGGAACAATGGGTTTTACAAATCATTCGTTACTTCATGCTCAACGTGTAGCAAAAGTCGCCCATTCTATTTTAACTTCACTTAATTTTGATAAAAGAACAGCAGAACTTGCCAGGATTGCCGGATACATGCATG
>JAVXFE010000041.1:0-10681 GCA_036658075.1 Oscillospiraceae bacterium | reverse complement strand
ATTTCAGCAATTAACATAGATGCAACAACGGCATCTTTATCACGTGCATATGTTCCGGCTAAGTATCCATAGCTTTCTTCTAATCCAAACACGAACTCGTATGAGTTATCTTCTTCAAACTCATGAATCTTTTCGCCTATAAACTTGAAGCCCGTAAGTGTTTCAAAGAATGTAGCTCCGTACTTTTTGCAAATCAATTTTAGCATTCCTGTAGTTACAATGGTTGACACAACCGCTGCATTTTTAGGAAGTTCACCATTTGCCGCTTTTTGGGATAGGATATAATTTGTAAGCATTGCACCAACTTGGTTTCCGGTCATTGTGATAAACTCGCCATCGGCAGATTTAACAACGATTCCCACACGGTCGCTATCTGGGTCTGTTCCAATTATCAAAGAACACGAATTCTCTTTTGCAAGTTCAATAGCCCTTGTAAAGCATTCTTTGTTCTCTGGATTTGGAGATTTAACCGTTGGAAAGTCACCATCAGGTTCGACCTGTTCTGGAACTAAAACCACGTCATTAAAGCCTGTCATTTCAAGGATTCGACGGACAGGAATATTCCCGGAGCCGTGAAGTGGCGTGTATACAAGCTTATACCCCGTCTTATCTAAATCTGTATGTATTGCCTGTTCTTTAACTTTTGCAAGATACGCATCGTCCACAGTTTTTCCAATAACTTCAATGTCGATACCCTCTATGTTATTATCAACATCGGTTTTAACTGTAAATTCATCAACTTTATCAATATATTGAATAATCAAGTCGGATACAGCCGGTGGGAGTTGACCTCCATCCTCAAAGTAAACCTTATACCCGTTATATTCTGCCGGATTATGTGATGCAGTAACAACGATTCCCGCAAACGCCTTTAAATATCTAACAGCAAACGACAACATTGGGGTAGGTCTAAGATTTTCAAAAATATATACCTTTATCCCGTTGCTAAACAAAACTTTTGAAGTTTCTTCAGCGAAAAACTTTGAATTATTCCTTGAATCATAAGCTATTGCAACACCACGTTTGCACGCTTCAGGACCTTGACTTTTTATGTATTCCGCAAGACCTTGAGTTGCTTTTCTAATCATATATTTATTCATACGATTAGTTCCTGCTCCCATTATCCCTCTAAGTCCACCTGTCCCAAATTCAACAGTTTTATAAAATCTGTCTTCAATTTCTTTTTCATCTTTCAATGATACAAGTTCATTTCGGGTTGCCTCATCTGCATTTTCGACCCATTTTTGGTATTCATCTTTGTAACTCATAAATCGTATCCCCTCTCGTATAAATATAGTTGCCATATTTTTATAATCTATATATCTATATTATCACTTATGCAATAAATTGTCAACGACCATCAGTCATAAAGTTTCATCACTTTTCGACTTTACGCAAACTCTGCATATATACACAGACTTTGTTACTTTTTCTTTATACTTTCAACAAAGCATCCGACTGTTGCAAGTTTTGTATTCACGGTATATGACGAGCCTGCCGCCATAAACTTATTTCCCTTTGTATAAAATCCTTTATCGCTGATTTTTCCATCAACTTCAGCGGTAATAATCATATCGAATTCTTCAGGGACATCAACGTTTACAAACTTTCCATCACTAAGCGTAAGCTCTGCTTTCGCAGGCGTTGACTCTACTTTTATCACTTTTCCCATTTCTTCTTTTGTTGTTGCATCAGTGATAAACCCACCTTCTTCAATCGCCTCTTTTGTAAACTCTCTAACGCCTTTTACTTTTAGTGTGTACTCGATTTTTTCATCTGGAGCTATTACTGCTTTACCGCCACCGCTAAACCTAACAAAAAGTCCTGCCGCAATAAACAAAATTCCTAATACTACAAGTACATCTATTATACTAATCTTTCCAAAAAATTTTCCGTCCTTATTTATTAACATATTAAAGTCCCCTCCTTATTTAGATTCTTTTACCGACAATATGTACCCGTATCCTGCATATCCTTTGCCCTTTACCGTTGTTGCTTCACCCACACGGATTGCCGTATCATTAACCGCAATGGATTTTTCGCTATCGACAGCATCAGATTCCAAAGTGTACAAAACCGTGAACTTTTCAGGGACTTCATTCCACATTGCTTCACCTTTTATTGTATCATATCCAACACGTCTGTATGGCTTGACCTCTATTTTTTTAATAACAGCAGGGAGCTTTTCCTTATCGCCTACTGAAACAACATCGCCAACTTTTCCAAGCTTTGTATAAGCTTCTTCTTTATTATTAACTTCAACTACGTACTCCGCCTTTATATCACGAGTTCCTGTTTTTTCTGCGTTAGAACCACGGCTTGGTAACACAAAAACACAAACAGCAACGATTGCAACGCAAACCAGAATAATTATTAAATCAACTATATTAAATTTTGGTTTCATATTATTTACTCCTCCTTACGGTTTTCTTGCTTGATTCAAAAAGTTCAATGTACACATTTTCAATATTTCGTGTATTCACCTTTGATGTAAACTTTTTGTTATATATTCTTGTACAATTATTTTTCATAGTATTATAAAGCTGTTGGTCGGTAAATAATTTTTCTATTTTCACCGCCATATCATCCGGGTTGTGGATTGGTAAAAGATATCCGTTTTTGCCGTCTTCAATAACCCCTGGATTTCCACCAAATTCAGTTACCACTGCAGGCTTTCCTAGACTCATGCCCTCTAAAAGTGAAAGGCTTGTCGCCTCCGTCCCAAAGGAGCAGTTAACCTGTACATCCAAAATGTTCATTAAAGGTTCAACGTCCTCCAGAAAACCAAGCATGATTACAACATCTTCTAATTCATAATCGGAAATCTGTTTCTTTAGTTCCTCTTCAACCTCGCCGGTTCCTGCAATTAAGAACTTTGCGTCGATTTCATGGTCCCGAATAATCCTTGCCGCTTCCACGAAATATTTATGACCCTTAACGACATTAAGCCTTGCCACAATCGCCGCAACTTTTTGTCCGTCTCCTATTCCATATTCTGCTTTAACTTTTTTGATTTGTTCCTCTGTATATGGCGTAAGAGCATCGACACCATTTAATATAACCTGAATCTTATCAGCTTTTACACCCGTTTTTACAAGGTTTTCCTTCGCCGCCTCTGCAACGGCAATAATTCTGTCGGCAGTATGGTTATTTATAAACCCATTTAGCAACTTTCCTATTCCGGAAGAAATTCTCTTTGGGGGTTCAAAAACACTATGCCGTGTGTACACAACCTTTATACCGCACAGCTTTGCAGCAATCCTTGCTGACATGCTTGCATGCGTATGCACGATATCCGGCATTAAATAATTAAAAAGATGTCTAAGTCGCCAAACTGCCTTTCGGCTCAAAGATTTTTCCGCCAAATTATCGATTTCAAAAACTTTTACCTTTAAAGCCTCAACCTCGGGCTTTAACAAGCTGTTTCGTGGAAGAACCACGGAAATATTAAATTTTTCACGATCATACGTTTTAAGTAATGTTAATATACATTTTCCGGCACCGCCAATATTTGAATCGGACGATACCTCAACTACGTTTATCATACGGGCTTTCCCCCTTTTTCGTTTTCTCTTTCTCTTTCAGCAAATATATTTTTTGCGACATATACACAGGATATCCCTATAGCTAACACTGTCCAAAACACCATCATAACTCGATAGTTATAAAAACAGTTATCAAACATTCCCTGTACTAAAAATCCAGCAACGCCTGCACCAATAGCAACTATCATTGTTGATAGCGGCGAACCTTTTCCGCCACCATATTTATGACCCACCATCAACTTTTTATAAAACACAAATAATATTGCAAGAAACGCCAAAATCCCAACCGCACCCGACTCAACTAAAATCTGCAAAAACAGATTATGTGCATGTGGTGCAACGATTGCATTATAGGAATAAAAAGGATATACAGCACTGAACGCATCTGAACCCATTCCAATTCCGGATAGCCAATAGTCTTTCATCATTGCAAGAGTTCCAATCCAGATAAAGACACGATACGACGTAGAAGAATCCTTCATGTCGCCAATGCTCGCAAAACGGTTTATAATGCTCTCAGGTAACAGCATTGGCACAAATGGCAGAGCGATTAATGCAAGCCCCCAGAGCTTTCCTGCTACAAACGTGATAAAAATAGCGGCTGTAATAACAAGACCAATCCAGCAGCCTCTCGAAAAGGTAAGAATAAGTGCAGCAAATGCAACAACGCTCATACACGCAAAAATAAACTTAGGAAGGGGTTTTTTGTTCACCCACATAAGTCCAACAGAAACGGGCAAAACAAGCAAAATATATTCACCCAAAACATTTGGATTTCCAAGTGTCGAATAAATTCGCATTTTTATATCCGTAAACATTTCCTCGTCCATCCACGCCTGCGAAGTGTTCCAGCCGAATATATATTGTGCAAGGCCATATAAGCACACAAGCGCTCCTGATATAGCTAAAACGGTTAAAAGGTCAAAGACCTGCTTTTTAGTTTTTAATGTATTAATAATTACAAAATAGAATATCATAACGGCAAAATAAATTCCCCAAATACTAAGGCTTTTCACCATGGCAAAAGATGTTATTCCCGCTATTAAATATATCGCAAGCATTGCAACTACTAAAAATCCAAGCCCATCAAATTTCCATTTAAAGTCCTTTTCCATTGTCCCTTTAATGATAAGTGATACAAGGCACAAGAGTGAAAGCCCAACAACCGCCATGGTTGGAATTATAGGCATCAACAAAACCGTTATTCCAACTCCCGCTTCGACTTTGTATAAAATAAGGAAGAAAAAAAACAGACCGATTATAATAAGCGGACTATATATAAGTGACGTAAGTCCACCAAAAATTCCGGCAATTAATCCAATTCCTACTCCTACCCACTTTCGACCGACTTTTGTGGTCTCATCTTCACGATACCACTTAAAGGTCAATTCAACTCCAAAACAGTTGCCGATAAACTTTGCAAAGGTAGAATGCTTTAAAAGGGCCGTAACGTTTACGTTTAAGAGTCCTAAAATTCCTGACATGACAGCAATTACTATCCAAAATGTAACGTTTACCGTATTACCTCTTGCCCGACTTACTATATTATATCCAATCCCCATCGCCAACGTTGTGACACCGATAAACCTAAGATTTAAAGCAATTATGTTTTGAAGAAAGGTATTGCACCATCCAACAATTGTGCTATTATCTTTAAAACTGCGTATATTATCACTAAAACGTCGATTTAAAAAGTTTAAAAATGTAAACGGCGAACACAAAATTCGACCGACTAAACTTTTTGAAAGTGCCTCCTGGGTAAAATGTTCTTCTCTAAACCAATTCGTAATTTTACTGGTTGCCCATGCCTTAGATATGCCATCATAAATCTTTTTAAGGATTTTATAGACGCCACTGTTTTTTATCATATTCCAAATAAAAAACCAGATGGCTTCAAAATAGCCCGTGTTATTATTGTTCATCAATTATCCCCACCTTTATGAATTTTATTTGCTAAAACTTTAACTTCATCTGCTTTTAAAACAAACGCCGCTAATATGTACATAATCATCGCCGGAATCGCCGAAATGCACAATTTTATCAATGTTTCAATCATTCCATCGCCAAAAATGTTTATGTTTTCAATTCCGCCATATATAAACTTTGCAACCAAAAACGCAAGAACGCCCATTATTACAGTTTTAAATATATTAATCAAAAACATTTTTGTAATAATCCCTTTTCGGCGTTTATTAATCATAAACAGTAGCGAAATAGCAATCGCCACTGAACTTATCGCACTTGCAAGTGCAAGACCGCCAATGTTCATTTTTAAAACTTTTATAAACAAAACTGCACAGCTAATATTTACAACAACTCCAAAAATCGATGTGTACATTGGCGTTTTCCCGTCTTGGATTGCATAAAAGCTCTTGTTTAACACTTCGCAAATCGCATATCCGACCATTCCAAACGAATAGTAGAACAACGCATTCGCCGTAACAGCGGTAGATTCGGAAGTGAACGCACCACGTTCAAAAACAACGCTTATGATTGGCTTTGACAAGGCTAAAAACAACGCCGAAATTAACATTATGATAAATACAATCCAGCCCACTGCTGTCCGAGTAGTTTGAGCAAATGCCTCTTTGTCATTGTCCCCGCTAAGCCGTGAAAGCTTAGGAAAGACAAAATTCGTTATGGCATATGCAAATACGCCAACCATAATAATGTAGATTTTGTTTGCCCAATTTAACGCCGACACCGCTCCGTCACCTAAGTTCGAACCAAACGACATGTTTATCACATTACACAAAGGTTGAACCCATGAACTGATAAGCACAGGAAGTGCAATCAAGGCCGCCTCTTTTATCCCCGACTCTTTAAGGTCAAACTTCGGCTTATATCGATACCCGAACTTGTACAGTTTTGGGAGTTGGACAAAAAGTTGAAGTGACCATGCCACAAGCATTGAAATTGCCACGCCAACTAAACCGAGCTTATTTCCAAATATCATCAGATATAAAATCATAACCCCATTTGAAACCACCGATATCAATGACGGAATTGTAAATTCGCCAAAGGATTGAAGCATTCCCACTGCCACATAAGCGATTGCTGTAAAGGCAATAGATGGAAATAATATTCTAAGTATTTTTGCGGTTTGCTCTAACTTTGTAGGAACGTCTGCATATCCCGGAACCATAATTTTTACTATAGGTTCAGCAAATACCACTCCAACCACCGCAACCAATAACGCAATTGTCCCAACGATAGATACAAAGTTATTAGCAAAATCCATAGCACGTTGCTTTCCAAAGTTTTCAAGGTACTTATTAAAAATGGGAACAAACGTGGAGAGGATTGCTACTCCTAATACCATATCGAAAAATAATAACGGAATATTTGTGGCAGTGTTGATGATGTCCGATTGCATTCCCTGACCGTAAATGTTTGCCACAAGCATTTCACGAAAAAGACCCATAAATTTTGCTAAAAGTATAAGCACCGCCATAAAGCTAATCGTTTTCGCCGCACCTTTTTTATCACTCTTTAGCGGAATTGCCTCTTTATCATTTAAAGTTTTTGCCATTTAATCAATTCCTTTACAATTAATAAGTCATATTTTGACCATCTTACTTAAATCTTTCTATATTATATAATAAAACTATGCAGTTGTAAACGGTAAAATCACAAAATTAATCTAATTGTTAACTAAATGTCGATAAACAAAAAAGATGGCACTCTATGGCACTCTGTTTCGTGTATACTATAATTGTAACGTTACAGAAAACGCAAAACATTAAACTATAAAACGACAAAATTCAAAAAGGAGATTTTTATATGCCAAATTTAACAACACCCATTCCGTCACGGTTGTCAGGAGACACAAAAAATGACATTGCGGCAATCAAGGATTGGGGAACGGGGCTTATTGACGAGCTTAGCTATATCTTTAACAACTTAGATGCAGGAAACGTTTCAGAAGCCGCCGCAGTAAAGGCTGAAAACATCAATACAAACACAGCAAAAATCAAAAATGCTCAAATTGGCGAGCTTACCGCCGATAAGTTAACTGCCGGAACTATTGACACTGAAAAAATCACGGTTGCCGACGGAAGCCACAATCTTCAAATCACAGGAAGTAAAATTGCCATAAATGACGGAGTACAAAACCGTTTTAAGGTTGAATACGACAAGGAACGCAACGCCTTTAGCTTTGCACTTTTTAACAACAATGGCGAACCCACAGTCTATATAAACAGTTTTGGGGACGCCGTATTCAGCGGTCAATTGGAGGGGTCGGAGATATTTGCCTCTACCATTGTTGGCACAGACAGCGTTTCATATTCTGAAGCAAGGGGCGGAGTTTTTGCCGCCATTGACCAAACCGGAATAAAAATTATGCAAGACAGTGGTGGCAATCGAAAGCAAAAATTTGGAGCCACCGTTGCAAATAACGGAACTGCCTATTTGGTCATGGGAGCAGGTAACGGTGGCGGAAAAGTTAACATAAACGGAGTTACCTACACAAACGGAACCCTTAAAGTTGAAAAGCATGATACCGGTGCTGACATTGGAATCGTCGGCAGTAAATCTTTTATAAACTTTTGGGAAAACGGTCAACTTTGGCTATCCGGGAGTTCTGTTAAAATAAACGGTCGAGATATTCTAGCCGAATTAGATGCACTAAAAATTAAATAAAAGAGAGGAAATAAATTATGAACAACTCATTATACCACGGGAAAATCACTCCCTCATTTTTTTCAAAAATTCAAGAAACCTTTACCTTCTACAAAGAACACAAGCGATTTTATGACACACGCATTATTGAGAATAACAATTGGTACAAAAGCCGTTATGCGGACGTCTCAGGCAACCAAATTCCATCGCCTACCACGCCATATTTGTTTAACGTAATCGCAAACAAGCACGCCGATGCCATGGACAACTATCCCGAGCCAAACATTTTAGAACGTGAAAAGCGTGACCAAACAATGGCTGAAAAATTTACAAAAATTCTGCCACTTCAGCTAGAACTCTGCGACTTTAAACGCACATACAGCCGTGCATGGTGGTACAAACTTAAAAACGGAGCATCGTGCTATGGGATATTTTTTAACCCCGCACTAAATCACGGGTTAGGAGAAATAGACATAAAAAAGATTGACCTTTTAAACTTATTTTGGGAACCCGGAATCACCAACATTCAAGATAGCAGTTTTGTGTTTTTAACCACCCTTGTAGATAACGACCAATTAAGAATGGACTATCCCGATTGCTCAAATTCGTTTGCAGGGAACGCCACCATTGACATAACCTCATATAACGATATGCAAAATACGGTTGGAACCGACCGTTTTAAAAACAAAACCCTTGTTGTCGATTGCTATTATAAGGATTTCAACAAGCCTACTCCAACTTTAGAAATGGTAAAGTTCTCTAACGGGACAATTTTAGATGCAACTGTAGACAACGGCGAAAAGGGTCTGTATGACCACGGAATGTACCCATTTGTGTTTGACGTAATGTATCCCGATGAAGATAGCCCTGTAGGATTTGGACTTGTGGATATAATAAAAAACCCACAACTCTACATTGATAAACTAGACAGCCTTATTAGCAAAAACGCCTTAATTTCAGGGAAAACAAGATATATGATAAAGGATAATGGCGGACTTAACGAAATGGAACTTACCGATTTATCAAAAGATATAATTCACGTTGCCGGAACCGTCGGAGAAGAAAACATCCGTGAGCTTCAAGCAAAGCCTTTACACCCCTTTATCGTTCAACATCGACAAAATAAAATTAATGAACTCAAAGAGGTTTCAGGAAACCGTGATTTTCAGCAAGGCGACACAAACGGCGGTGTAACGGCAGCGTCTGCCATAACAGCTCTGCAACAGGCGGGTGAAAAATTAGCACGTGATATGATTTCAGAAAGTTATGAAGCCTATAAAGACATAATCTATCTATGCCTTGAACTCATGCGTCAATTTTATGACGAGCCACGACCATATCGCATAGATTCGGATACAGGAAATAGCGAATACATAAGCTTTTCTAACCGTGATATAAAATCAGAGGCTCATCATCGTGCGGAGTTTGACGTTGTTGTAAGTGCTGAAAAAAACAATCCATACAGCCGAATTTCCCAAAATCAAACACTCCTCGACCTTTGGAAAATCGGTGCGTTTAAATCTGATTCTATCGACCAGTCAATTTTACTTTTAGAAAGCATGCATATTGATAAGAAAGAAAAGTTGATTGAAGGATTAAGAGCATTAAAAGAAACCCGTGAAAAAGAAGCCCAAAAGCAGGCGGCAATGGCTTCACAAATGCAAAACTCCTCTGGAGCATCTCCCTCCGGAAATAATATACAAGCAAATGCCACACAAGGCGGAACAAAGCCGCCACAGAAAGTTTCTGCAACGGCTCCAAATGCGTAAGATTTAAAATATAACTTTGCCATATGTGACAATATTGTCAGACTCGCTAAGTTTAATGGGTGAATATTTTTGGTTTAACGATACTAAATACGGAGTTCCTTCTATATATTTAAGCTTTTTACAGAAAGCATCTCCGTTTAGACAAAAGATTCCAATTTCTCCATCTTCAACGCTGGGCTGGTATTTTAGAAATACAATTTCATCGCCACGAATAAGCGGTTCCATGCTGTCACCGGATATGCGAATTCCTATATCGGCTTGTGGAGGAGCGTTTAATAAAAGTTCCTCCGCATTCGCATCATCAAGATAGTTTCCAAGTCCAGCGGCAGCCGGTTGCATAAAGACAGGAATGCGACGCATATTATTTTTGCGTTTTAACATTTTCTCGTCTAAATATTTTGAATGCTCAAAAGTGAGACAGTTCATTACTGCATCAAGTCCATGTTCGTTAAGCGTGTTTAACATTGCAAGAACTTTTCGGTCCCGTGAACTGATTTGGGATTTCCCTGATTTATCACTGCCTAAAAAATATCCTGAAATATCATTTATTTCATAAATTTCACATAATTTTAGGAAGCTTACCACATTGGGTTCGGACACACCCGTTTCCCATGAACTAAATGTGGATTGTCCCATTCCCAACATTGTATACACGTCTCGTTGAGATAAACCCGCCAAAATTCGTGCAGATTTTAGCTTTTCGCTTATAATTTTACTAGCCATATTAATCACCTCTATAGAAAT
>JAVXFE010000040.1:0-10739 GCA_036658075.1 Oscillospiraceae bacterium | reverse complement strand
CACGCCAATATTTTTGAGTTCCTCTGTTTTCTTTCGAATCTCAAACAGCTTTTGTGGAAGTTTTAGATAATCCTCCTTGAATTCCTCTTCTTCATTATCAGAAATGTTTTTTAGCTTTTTTGCATATTCATGCGTAATTTCAAGTTCACGATAACCGTTCTGAATCGTTGGTTCAATCTCATGCCCTTCATTATAATCATTCCAGCCGGCAATGAATACTCCAGCAAGCTCTGTAGAATTTTTAACATTAAACTCCCACATTGCTCGATAAATTTCACCATTTCCACGCTGTATTAGGCTTATGTCACGACCCCACGCAGCGCAACCTCTATGATCCATTCCGGGTGTCACTACACTTATAAAGGCTTTATATTTATTTTGATTTTCACGAACATGCTCTAAAAGCGTATGAAGATATTTTATGCAATCTTCCTGCGTTGCATACACGTCCCAAAATTTAAACCCATCTTGTACCGCATTTCGAAGTCTAAATGGTATCCAACCAAAAGGTCCTGCAAATTCGCTGCGATTTTCTGATTTAAAATAATCGTGATTCTCGGCAAATTTATACTCTACATCTTTCCCATTATATTTACAATCCATCATGGTTCTTCTGAAATACCACGGCTCGTTTTTCGGTTCTTTAATATTTTTCGCATTATTCTTTAAATATTTATATTCCTCAAACGTAAACCCATCCCCAAATAGCAGTATTACCGGATGACCATCTATATTTGCACCTGTTTTTTCATCATATATTTTTGTTAGAAGATATTCAAATATTTTTTTGCAATACTCAATTTGCTTTTTGCGGGTATCAAGTTCATTATGAACCTTTAAAAGGCTATAAAATATTTGAGCATCGCACCAATCCACACCAATTTCAAAATTATATTTTTCCGCTACATTTTTAAGAATTTCAACTTGTTCAACTCCGACCGCATCATCAATATGCCTAAAATCTGTCATAAATCCATCAATATGTGCTATTTTGGCGAGCAAAATTTGATACTCAATATAGTCAGGATCGTTTTGTGATTGCATGCCGATTATGGGATAATTGACAGAAGCAATATCATGGTGCCCGTTTTCATCAATTAAATCAGCATTATAATTATATCTCTTTATTTCCGCTTTGCTGTTTTTTGATTCGTTTACATCTTTCCAGTTTCCAAGCCCATCATATTTATCCCTTGTGTATCTGGGGTTGTGATATTCAGCAAACACTTTTTTGGTGTTTTTCACATCCTCACCTCCGTTTTTGATATTTTGATTGTACAATATTCATATATAAATATCAAGTCTTAGATTTTTCAAATTAATGCAAATCCCGTTAATTCTGTATAGCATTTCATTAAAACCATTGCATTTTCTTTGAAATCTCATAAAAAATGGCAGAAAATAAAATATTATCTGCATAACTTACAGTTAATATTTTATTTTCTGCCAAAAGCAACTTTTTTATGTAATAAAAATTTATATGTTTTTTGATTTTTCGCATATACTATATTTACAAATTATATTTTGCTTATTTAAATTTATTTAATTCATTCAGATAAATTTAAAAGGAACCCCCCTTAACGGGGAATTCCTTTTTATGTTCATATTAATCAACAAACTCTAAAATTGCAACCTCTGCGCCATCGCCACGTCTTGGACCTACCTTCATAATTCTGGTATATCCACCGTTGCGTTCAACAAACTTAGGTGCGATTTCATCAAAGAGCTTAGAAACAACATCTCTTTTTGTGATATAGCTGAGTGCCTGTCTCTTTGTATGAAGCGTGTTTCTTTTGCCGAGAGTAACCATTTTTTCGGCCATCTTCTGAACCTCTTTCGCTCTAGTCGTGGTAGTTTGTATTCTACCTGCTTCTAAAAACGAAGTTGTAAGGTTTCTGAGCATAGCACGTCTTTGGTCAGTCGGTCTACCAAGCTTTCTCTGGTGTGCCATAGTTATTACCTCCTATCAACTAGTCATCACTTGAAAGAGATAAATCCATAGCTTCAAGCTTTGCGATAACCTCTTCAAGGGATTTACGTCCAAGGTTTCTAACCTTCATCATATCATTTTCGCTACGAGTGGTCAAATCTTGAACTGTATTTATTCCTGCTCTCTTCAAACAATTATAAGAACGAACAGATAGGTCAAGTTCTTCAATAGTTGTTTCAAGAACTTTTTCCTTTTTGTTCTCTTCTTTTTCAATCATAATTTCAGCATTCTTAGCATCATCTGATAAATCTACAAATAAACTCATATGTTCACTAATGATTTTTGCCGCTAAGCTAACAGACTCTGATGGTGAAATTGTACCATCTGTCCAAACCTCAAGTGAAAGTTTATCATAATCTGTAACATTTCCAACTCTGGTATTTGTAACCGTATAGTTGACTTTTTCTACAGGTGTATAGATTGAATCTGTTGCAATAACACCAATTACAGGTTGCATAAGTTCCTTGTTACGGTCAGATGATACATAACCACGACCTGTATCCAAGGTAATCTCCATAAACAACCTAGCATCTTCGCTAAGGGTTGCAATATGCAAATCCTCATTAATGATTTCTACATCGGAATCATGCTTTATATCTCCTGCACATATCTCACCAGCACCTTCGTGATTGATATAAACTGTCTTTGGTGAGTCAGAATGGAGTTTCACAGCAAGCTTCTTTACATTGAGTATCAACTCTGTTACGTCTTCTTTAACACCCGGAACAGTAGAAAACTCATGAAGAATTCCCTCAATTTTAACAGAAGTTGCAGCAACGCCTGGAAGTGAAGATAATAGCATTCTTCTAAGTGAATTACCTAGCGTTGTGCCATATCCGCGTTCTAAAGGCTCGACAACAAATTTGCCATATCTATCATCTTCAGATGCTTCGATGCATTCAATTCTTGGCTTTTCTATCTCAATCATTGTTAGCCCTCCTATTATTTTTAATTATTAATGGGCTTGTAGGCTTTTACCTACTATTTGCTGTAATACTCAACAATCAAATGCTCAGAAATATTAAGGTCTATATCTTCTCTGTCAGCATAAGCTACAACACGACCTTCTAAAGTTTCACGATTCATATCGAGCCACTTAGGAACAATCTTGCTTTCTGTGCTGCCCAAAATAGATTCAATCTTAATACTTGATCTGCTCTTCTCACGAAGTGCAATCACATCGCCAACTTTTACCAAGTAAGAAGGGATATTAACCTTCTTGCCATTTACGGTAATATGTGCGTGTGAAACAAGTTGTCTAGCCTCAGGTCTTGACACTGCAAGTCCTAATCTATAAACAACGTTATCAAGACGTCTTTCGATAAGAGTAAGCAAGTTTTCACCTGTAACTCCTTCTTTTTTGTTAGCCATTTCAAAATAATGTGCAAACTGTTTTTCAAGTATGCCATAAGCACGTCTAACCTTTTGCTTCTCACGAAGCTGTGTTCCATACTCAGACATCTTTCTTCTACCCTGACCATGTTGACCAGGAGCATAAGCACGTCTATTCATGGCACATTTATCAGTATAACATCTGTCACCTTTTAAGAACAACTTCTCGCCTTCACGTCTGCATATTCTGCAAACTGCTTCAGTATATCTAGCCATTTACTTTTTCACCTCCTGCATTACACACGTCTTCTCTTAGGCGGTCTACAACCGTTATGTGGAATAGGTGTAACATCTTTAATCATATTTACCTCAAGTCCTGCAACTTGAAGTGCACGAATTGCTGCCTCACGACCTGCGCCGGGACCTTTAACATAAACTTCAACGAATTTAAGACCATGCTCCATTGCTGCTTTTGCTGCAGCTTCTGCTGCCATTTGAGCGGCGAAAGGAGTGCTTTTCCTGGAACCTCTAAAACCGAGTCCCCCGGCGGATGCCCACGAAAGTGCATTTCCGGCTACATCTGTTATCGTAACAATGGTATTGTTAAATGTAGACTTGATATGTGCTGCACCACGTTCTATGTTCTTTTTCTCTCTGCGGCGTCTGCTTCTCTTAGCTACTTTAGCCATTGTGTCTTCACCTCCTGAATATACGGATATCTACAAAATATATTGCAGAAAAATCTTTATAATACGGATGATTTCTCATCCACTCTTCAAAAATAACAACCTAAATATAAAGTTATTATTTCTTTTTGTTTGCCATCGTTCTCTTAGGACCTTTACGAGTTCTCGCATTTGTCTTTGAACGCTGACCACGAACCGGCAAGCCTTTTCTGTGACGCATGCCTCTGTAACAGTTGATTTCCATCAAACGTTTAATGTCAAGAGCGATATCACGTCTAAGGTCACCTTCAACGTTATAACCATCGATTGCAGCTCTTAATGCTGAAACTTGGTCTTCCGTAAGGTCACGAACTCTAATGTTTGGGTCAATTCCTGTGGTTGCGATGATTTTTTTTGCAGTAGATAAGCCAATTCCGAATACATAAGTGAGTCCTATCTCTACTCTCTTATCGTTTGGTAAATCCACACCTGCGATACGTGCCATAATTATTCACCTCCATTGTTTTCTAAAGAAAATTCGGAGCAGAATTTCACCCATGCTGCTTTCACATGGCATCAGCTTACACTTTGTTTGGTTTATAAGCCTAACCCTACCCCAGTTTGTTACTGTTTTAACCCTGTTTTTGCTTATGTCTAGGATTTTCACAAATAACCATAACTTTGCCTTTTCTTTTAATAATTTTGCACTTTTCACAAATAGGTTTAACTGAAGGCTTTACTTTCATTTCCTTCACCTCCCAATTTTGTCTTATTCGCCTCATAGCGAACTAAATAATTTTACCACATTTTTTTGAGCTTGTCAAGCTTTTTTATTCATCTTATTCTTTATTCATTAAATTATTCAATAATCGGTACACTTTTGTTTTCTTGTGGTACTTTTGTTGCTTCTGGCGTTGGCTTAGCTGATGATTTTTTAGGAGTTTCTGTCGCCGAACTTTTTCTTGTCGGTGATGACGTTGGCTCTTTTGTTGTCGGAGTTTTGCTCGACTTTGCCGTCGCCGTTGGAGAAGCTTTCACCGGTGCTTTTGTAGACGCCGCCTCTGTAGCTCTTGATGAATTTTCAGAATTAGCAAATTTTAGTTCAAGCTTTCCATTAGCATTTGTAAACTTTTGAATTTTATTTTCCACACGCTTTTTATCGTCGCCCTTAAGTGGCGTCGGCTGATAATTATTTCTTGATTTTGTTGAGGATATAGAACACGGAATTATTTCGTATTCATCATCTTCTGCAACCTTTCCTTCATTAATAGTAAAGGTCTGTCGGAAAATCATTGTATCCTTATCTTGTGGATTTTGGTTACCGCCGAAACAAAAGTTTCCTAAACTATAGGCAATATATCTGCCTTTATATTTTTCAATTCCTTGCAAAACATGCGGATGGTGTCCGATAACCAAATGTGCGCCACTGTCAATTGCCGTATGCGCTAATTTTTTTTGGGTTTCTACGCTTTCGTTGCTACCTTCCACTCCCCAATGAAAACTCACAATGATAAGTTCCGCCCCTTGGTCTTTAACCTTTTGCATGGCAATTGGAAGTTCTTTTTCCTGCGCCCCTTTTAATGTGTTTATTCCAACAAATCCAACAGCTACATCATTTATGGTTGATACTGACACGTTTTCATCACCAAAATTTAATATTTTCGCCTCATCTAAAGCTTTTTTTGTATCTTCGTGACTGTCTTCACCATAATCATAACTATGATTGTTCGCCAAATTTCCCGCTTCAACACTTCCTTCGGTCAAAATGTTCACATATTTAGGGTCTGCACGAAACGCAAATGTTTTGTCCTGTCTTGCACCTCTGTTTGTAAGCGTTCCTTCAAAATTAACCAGGGTTACATCGTCATCTTCAAATATGCTTTTCACATTTTTAAAGAAATACGAATAGTCATTGTTTTGATTTTCAAGTTCGACAGGCATGGTCTGACCGCCAAAGGCTGTGTCTGTTCCCAAAGTTACATCTCCTGTAGCTGACAAAGTGATAGTTTTGGGTTCTTCTTTCTTTTTGATATCCGCTGTAGTTTCAGGGTTTGCATCTGCCGATGTTGGCTTAGCTTTGCCACATCCACTAAAGCTTCCGAGAAGAAATATCGCAATCAAAATTGTAATCATTAGCTTTTTCATAATTGTAATACCGTCCTTTCGTAGAATATTTAAAAAATCGAGTCCCAAAACTTAGCAGCTTAGGGTCAAGCGTCACGCTTTTTATACGTAAACATTTGCCAAAACCTGTGGCTTCGAAGATAAATTTTGCCCTTATGCGTACATTAGAAACGACTTAGGGTCAAGCGTTACGCTTGTTATTTTGCACGCCAGGTTATTCTTCCTTTTGTCAAATCATATGGTGACATTTCAATCGTAACCTTATCGCCAGGCAAGATACGAATATAATGCATTCTTAACTTTCCTGAAATATGCGCTAAAATTTCATGGTCGCCATTGTCAAGTTTAACTCTAAATGTAGCATTCGGCAAAGCTTCTAAAACCTTACCTTCAACTTCTAAAACATCTTCTTTTGCCATTAAACATACCCCTCTCTATAATTGTTCTAATTGTTTTCTTACATCCGAATTCTCTATGTGCTTATTTTCGGTAACAGCAGTAGCAATAAATTCACTGTGCCTACCTGTTTCAGTCAGATGTATAATCTTCTTTTTCTTGATATTGTCAATTTTTCGGGTGTCGCCATCACAAATGCCAACGTAAATTCCATCTATCCAGAAAATAACGAAAGCCTTTCCGCTTCCTCTGCCCGCATTGCATTCCACAATATCTCCAATTTTATAATTGTTTTTAATAATTTTCTTCATAATTGTCCTATTCCAAAAACCTATTTAGGTAATGTTAGCAAATATGGTTCATCATTTGTAATCAGAATACTGTTCTCATAATGAGCGGCTAGCTTTCCATCTTTTGTGATAACAGTCCATTCATTAGCGGCAGTATAAACTTCCTTTTCTCCTTGACAAACCATCGGTTCAACTGCGATACACATACCAGCGCGAAGTCTAATTCCCTTCGAACCTGAAACATAATTTGGAACTTCAGGGTCCTCGTGTAACGACGCTCCAACGCCATGTCCGCAATAATTTCTAAGAACCGAATAGCCATTTGCCTCGACGTACTTTTGCACAGCGGCAGATATATCCGAGATTCGATAACCCTCACGTGCAAATTTAATAGCTTCAAAAAAGCTTTGCTTTGTAACATCTATCAATCTCTGAGTTTCGGCGGAAACAGTTCCAACGCCAAAAGTTCTACACGCATCTCCATTATAGCCCTTGTAACAAGCACCAACGTCAATGCTAACTATATCGCCTTCTTTCAAAGGTGTATGCGATGGAAAACCATGTATAATTTCACTATTGACACTGGCACATACGCTGCCCGGAAATCCTCCATAACCTTTGAATGATGCCGTACAACCTCGAGATTTAATATACTTTTCAGCAACTTTATCGAGTTCGTATGTTGTCACTCCGGGTCTTATCGCCTTTTGTACCATTTCTAGTGTTTCGTAGGTTATCCTGCCTGCAATTTTCATTTTTTCTATTTCAGATTTTGATTTGATATTAACCATTTATTCGGCTCCTTTTACGAGAAAGCGAAAGTGCTACCCCTCCGCTTTCCAACCATATATTACACATGTTACTATATTTCTATTCAGCAGCCAGTGCTTTTAAAACTTCTTTTGAAGTATCACTAATCTCTTCCTGACCATACGCAGTGCAAATCATTCCTTTATTAGTATAAAAATCAATAAGTGGTTCAGTTTGTGCATGATATGTTTCGAGACGCTTTTTTATTGTTTCAGGCTTATCATCTTCACGGACAACAAGTTCTCCGCCACAATTATCACAAACGCCTTCTACTTTAGGAATTCTGTAGAGCTTATGAAAAGTTGTTGCACATTTTTTACATTCAAGTCTTCCAGATAATCTTGCAATAATTTTATCATCATCGACAATTATATTCAGTACTTTATCAATACCTATATCCGATTTTTCCAATTCTTCAGCTTGTGCCAAAGTTCGTGGAAAACCGTCCAAAATAAACCCGTTTTTGCAATCATCACTCTGGAGTCTGGTTTTCATAACATCAATCATGACATTATCAGGAATTAAACTTCCCTTATTAATATATTCCGCCGCAATTTTACCAAGCTCTGTACCTTCGCTTATATTATGTCTAAGTATAGCCCCGGTTGAAATCGTCGGTATATTAAAATGTTCACTCATCATTTCTGCTTGAGTTCCTTTTCCGGCTCCCGGAGCCGCAAGTAATACTATTCTCATGTAAAAGCCCCTCCTATTTAAATGCCATATCGAATTTAAATTCGATATGCTTATATAAAGACGTATAGAGTAGAACCTTTTCCACTAAATGTGAACCCGGTTGCTACTCTTACGTTTGTACTTTATTAAATTATTCTAAGAATCCTTTATAATGTCTCATAAGCATCTGAGATTCAAGGTCCTTAACGGTTTCAAGTGCAACACTAACTACAATCAAAAGTGAAGTACCGCCGATTGCAAAGTTTTGTAACTTGAGTCCAAGGTTCATGAAAATCGGAATAACTGCGACAAAACCTAAGAATATAGCACCAACTAATGTTATTCTTGTTAAAACTTTTGATACATAATCTGATGTTGGTCGACCCGGACGAATACCAGGTATAAATCCACCATTCTTCTTCATGTTGTTCGAAATCTCTATAGGGTTGAATTGTATAGCCGTATAGAAATATGTGAAAAAGATAATTAACAAGAAATATAATATTGCATATACCCATGATGTAGACGAGAATACTTTTAAGAATCCACCCCAAAAACCGCCTGTGGAAGCAGAAACCCCAAAGAATCCTGCAAGTGTTCCCGGAAACGACATAATCGACATAGCGAATATGATTGGGATTACGCCCGCTGCTACAACTTTAATTGGAATATGTGTACTTTGTCCGCCATATGTTTTACGTCCAACTACACGTTTCGCATATTGTACAGGTATACGACGCTCAGCTTCGTTCATCATAACAACTAAGCCAATGATGAGTACTACAAATACCATTAATGCGATTACACCTATAACGTTCATTGAACCATTTTGCATGTATGCACCAAGCGATGTTATCATTGATGGGAAACGTGATACGATACCCGCAAAAATGATAAGTGAAATTCCGTTACCTACGCCCTTTTCGGTAATCTGCTCACCGAGCCACATAAGAAATGCGGTTCCGGCGGTAAACGTGATGATTACAACAGATGCCGTTAAGATACCAGGATTTGTAACAGCTTGGTAACTATTTAGAAGGAAGTACAATCCAACAGCCTGTACAAGTGCCAAAACAACTGTACCATATCTTTGGAATTGAGCAATCTTCTTTCTTCCTTCTTCGCCATCTTTTTGCATTCTTTCGAGTGCAGGAATGGCAACACATAGAAGTTGCATAATGATTGACGAGTTAATATATGGTGTGATACTCATAGCGAAGATGGTTGCATTTTGAAAAGCACCACCTGACACTAAGTCTATAAAACCAAATATCGAGTTTTCACTATCAAATAAAGCTTTCATCTGCTCCGGTTGCAATAGTGGAACCGGAATACATGAGCCTAAACGGAAAATTAACAACAATACCAAGGTGTATAAAATCTTTTTTCTAAGGTCGACAATCTTCCAAGCATTTCTGATTGTATCGAACATTGTTATACCACCTCAGCCTTTCCGCCGGCAGCAGTAATTTTTTCTTCTGCTGTTTTGCTAAATCTTTTAGCTTTAATAGTAAGGTTTTTATTAATTTCGCCACGACCTAAAATTACTATACCATCAGCAATCTTAGAGATAATACCTTCTTGTTTTAAAAGTTCAGCCGTTACTACTGTTCCAGCTTCAAATCTTTCAAATACCTCTATATTAATAGAAACATATTCCTTTGCGAAAATATTTGTAAATCCACGCTTTGGAAGTCTTCTATAGATAGGCATCTGTCCGCCTTCAAAGCCCGGACGTACACCGCCGCCACTACGGGCGTTCTGTCCCTTATGACCCTTACCGGCAGTCTTACCATTACCACTACCGTGACCTCTTCCTATTCTAAAAGACTTTTTCTTAGAGCCCTCGCTCGGAGATAGTTCATGAAGTTTCATTGAGTACACCTCCTCCTTTTTTATCAAAATATCTTATGATGATTTAAAGAACTTTCACACTCAAAGACTTTCGTCTTTGAGTAAAGTTCTGATTTACGCTTCGGTTACTGTAACCAGATGTTTAACTTTAAAAATCATGCCTCTTATTTGAGCGTTATCTGGTTTTTCAACAGTTTGATGCATTTTCTTTAGACCCAATGCCTCTACTGTGGCAATTTGGTCTTTCTTGCAACCTATTTTACTCTTTGTAAGAGTAACTTTTATAGTGTTAGCCAAGGATAAAACCTCCTGTCTTCACAATGTTTAAATTATCCTAAAATTTCTTCAGGTTTTTTGCCTCTTAGCTGTGCAACTTCTTCAAGACTCTTCAAACACGCTAAGCCTTCAATGGTTGCTGCTACAACGTTCTTTGGATTATTGCTACGCAAGCATTTTGTTCTTATATCTTCAATTCCTGCAAGCTCAAGTACCGCACGGGCAGGTCCGCCCGCAATAACTCCAGTACCTTCTGCTGCCGGCTTTAAAAGAACACGGCCTGCTCCATACTCTCCAATAATCTCGTGAGGTATAGTTGCTTTAACC
>JAVXFE010000039.1:281-10742 GCA_036658075.1 Oscillospiraceae bacterium | reverse complement strand
ACAAGGCCGTTGAGATGGATAGCGATTGGGTTAGAGTGGCTCGTTCTATCGATATGTGTTTAGGTGATTAATTTTAATTAAAACACTTGCTTTTTTGTGATTAATATGCTATAATAAATACCGCTCGTAAATTACGTGCTGCATTTTGTAAATTATAAGGGTTTTATATATATTGAAAGAGGTGAAACATAATGAGAGAGGGAATACATCCTGATTACAAACAGACGACTATCAAATGTGCTTGTGGTAATGTCATTGAGACAGGTTCTACAAAAGAAGACATTCGTATAGAAATTTGTTCAGCTTGTCATCCATTCTATACAGGTAAGCAAAAGCTTATTGATACAGGTGGTAGAGTTGATAAGTTCAGAAAGCGTTATGGTATGGCTACAAAATAATGCCAACCCCAAAACCCCCGTCCGCATTTGCGGACGGGGGTTTTAAGTTAAATAGCGGTATTTTTAATTAAAAAGTAATGGCTATGGAACGTTAGGTTCCCAATATACACACCTGTACTGCAAATTTTATGGCTACGGAGATACGAAAATCCTCTATATCCAAAGCAATAGCGGTATACGATGGAACGTTAGGTTCCCTAATTCATGTCTTCGATTTCATTTGGGACTTTGTTTTCAATGTGCTTTTTTAACACCAAATTGATATACTGCGAAAACGGTCTCGCATCAAGCTCCGCAAACTCTCGAATCTTTTCAATAACGTCGCTATCTAATGTAACACTAACTTTTTCTTTTAACGGTCTCATAAAATATCACCTCGTACTATAAAATACTACAAAATCGTATAAAATATTGACAAGTAAGAAAAAGTAGTATATAGTAGTATCGTAATTCAAATATAAAAATATACGAGGTGTGTTTTATGAATATTTATAAAAATATGTACCTTCATCTTTTTAATAAAATTTCAGACGCTTTAGATGGCTTGGCAAATTTAAGAGATTCGAATATTGAAGAAATAAAAGAAACTCTAAAAATGGCTCAAATTAACACAGAAGAAATGTACATTTCATCAAATCATAAAGACGACTGACTTCTATTTTACCAAAGATTGTAGGGCTTGGCGTGATGAATCCGACGAAATAGAAACAGGGTAATTTATCACAACCAAATCGTTAAACTTTTTCGCATTATAAAAATCCACTATTTTAAAACTCTCTTTATTTCCGAGCGTACCATTAAATTTTCTAAAATCTATGACATACACTTCTTCATAATTATTTACCGCCCATGTCGCAAACGCATTTCCATATGATTCTTTTATAATGGCAAGCTTTTTGCCGTTTTTGTTATCCGTTTTAAAAACAGTGACAGGAAAATCACCTTCAATAAAGCATTCGTATGTCGAAAATTTAACATTAACAGGTTCAATATCTTTTATATACTTTTCACAATATTCGTCATCATAAGATTTCCCATCTACCTTGGCTTTTGGAAAGCGTCGTTCTAAAGTTTCGGGGTTATTCGCTAAAATATCGCACTCTTCGCTTCCACTGGTAAAATTAATCAATGACCCTTTGTAGTTTTCAAAATTTTCACTCTTAAAAGTGTCTATTGGCGGAATGCCGGCACCGGTTTTTTCAATAAACGCCTTGTAGGCATAGTACGCCCCACGTTGGGTCCAATGATGATCTGTTTTAAAATATATATCCTCGTCAGAATGCTCATCTAAAATTTTTATAGTATTTATCGGGGTTACATTTAATTCAAGATTACTATATACCTTTTTGAAAATATTTGTATAATCAGGCGTTAAATCTTTCGGAGCATAAAATTCGGCAGCTGTTGGGACTAATACATTATACACTTTTACCGCCGGTAACTCCGCCGCAATTTCATTGATTATTTCAGCGTAAAACACCGCCTCTGTTTCTCCGATATTTAATAACTCCATTCCAAATCCTTCAGGGAAAACGGCAATGTTGTTATAATATGAAGGCGTGCTTTTAAGGCGATTTTTATCGCTAACGACTGTGTTTTGCAAAGTGTCTCGAGATGGCGGACTTTTTATTAAAATTTTATCGTCGCCTTCATTATATTCAAGGGTCGCTCCAATCGCCTCAACCACAAACTTCAGAGGGACAAACGTTTTTTCTGAAATTTCATAGATAGGCGTTTCCATTTTATATTCACGGCGATTTACCTTTGCTATGTCTGAATTAATTTTAAATTGCATCTCTCGACCGTTATGTACTGCAATTGTAGTTTGAGTTTTAGGGTCCCACGAAATTTTCGTATCAAAAGCATCAGAAATTTCACGCATGGAAACCAGCGTGTTTCCGTCAATTTGTATGGGCGGGACTTCGAATTCAATAACTTTTTCATCGACCACAACCGTTGTATATTGGTCGCCGGATATTATCCGCATATTTGTAAAAAACAAAACCACAATGACTATTCCAATAACGCTTACAACTTTAGTTACAAAAAAAGCCATAATAAAACTTTTACTAAAATTTCTTTTAGGTTTAGAAATAATTTTAGAAATAAGTTTCGATTTTTGGGGATTATTGTTTAAAGTCGCTGATTTTGGCGATTTTTTATGATTCTTATGCTTATTTTTAGTTTTTGGCATACAGATACCCCTTAGGAATTATTAAGATTCTATAAATAATACATATATTTTATCACACTTTGTCAAAAAATCAAGCAATAGTTGTTGACAAAGTATATAAAAAAATGTAAAATAATACGATTAGGATTATTTTAATTTGTATATGGCAAATATTTATAGAAAGAGTGGTAACAAAAATGGCAATATGGAACGAAAAATATGAAACCATGCCTCGTGAAGAGTTAAGAAAACTTCAGGGTGAGAGGCTTGTTGAAACAGTAGCACGTGTATATGAGAACGTGGCACCATATCGTGCAAAAATGGACGCAATAGGTCTTAAACCCTCTGATATAAAAGGTATTGACGATTTAAACAAGCTCCCTTTTACCACAAAACAGGACTTGCGTGATAGCTTTCCTTACGGAATGTTTGCTTGCCCATTTGAAAAAGTAACTGAAATTCATGCCTCTTCCGGAACAACAGGTAAACAAACGGTTGTGGGAATGACTGAAAACGATATAGAAATCTGGTCTGAAATTACCGCCCGTGCGCTTACTGCTATGGGTGTAACCAGTGGCTCAACGGTGCATACTGCATATGGCTTTGGAATGTTCACCGGCGGCTTTGGGGCTCATTATGGTGCCCGTAAAATTGGTGCCACTGCACTTCCTGTCTCTAGTGGAAACTCACGCCGTCAGGTTCAAATCATGAAAGATTTCGGAAGCACTTTTTTAGCCTGCACTCCATCATACGCCCTATCATTGGTAGAAACTATCCACGATATGGGTTATAAAAAAGAGGACTTGAATTTAATCGGTGGTGCTTTTGGTGCCGAGCCGTGGACCGAACAGATGCGACTTGAGATTGAAGATAAGCTTGGAATCGACGCTCACGATATTTATGGATTAAGTGAAATCATGGGTCCAGGTGTCGGCTATGAATGTAGTGAAAAAGCAGGAATGCACATAAACGAAGACCATTTTGTCCCTGAACTTATTGACCCTGATACCGGTAAAAATGTTCCGGAGGGCAGTATGGGCGAACTCGTTTTCACATGTGTCACAAAAGAGGCGTTTCCTCTTATCCGCTATCGCACTCGTGATATTGCAACTTTAAATTATGAACCCTGTGCATGTGGCAGAACTTTTGTACGTATGAGTAAGCCTATGGGAAGAAGTGACGACATGTTAATTATTCGTGGCGTAAACGTTTTCCCATCACAAATTGAAGAAGTTCTCATGAATATGGAAGAAACTTTACCACATTATCAACTTATCGTTGACAGAGTGAACAATAAAGACACTTTGGATATTTTAGTTGAAGTTTCACAGTCCGTTTTTGGCGACCAGGTAAGCTCACTTGAAACCTTATCCAAAAAAGTTTCAGATAACATTCTGACCGTTTTGGGAATAAAGGCACGTGTTAAACTTGTCGAACCAAAAACGATTGAACGCAGTGAAGGTAAGGCTGTTCGTGTTATTGACAAGCGTGATTTGCGATGATTATGAAAAAGGTCAAGTTATCAGATGACACAAAAGGCTTATGTACTTTGATTTTATCAATTTTGGCTGTATATAGCATCATATGGGCGTTTACGGAGGCTGGGCTGTTTTCGAGTTCTGTATATAACTCTTATGTTTTACAAGCACGGCGTTGGCTAACTGGAAATTTGGATTTAGGGCAAAATTATGAATGGCTTGAGATTGCAGAATTTAATAATAAGTTTTTTATTAGCTTTCCGCCTATTCCATCAGTGATAATGCTCCCTTTTTGCCTTATTTTTAAAGAGTCTGTTCCTGATTATTTCATCACTGTAATTATCGGAATAATTGGTGCGATTTATGCCTATAAGATTTTTCGAAGCATGAGCGTTTCATGGAAAAACGCTGTGTTTTGGAGCCTTTTTGCAACTATCGGAAGCAACTTTTTGCACATTGGATATAACGGCAGTGTTTGGTACATAGCACAAGTTTGTGGGTTTACTTTTACAATGATGGCGTTTTATTATGCAATGAAAACTGACTTAAAATTTGGATGGCTTCCAATGTTTTTATTAGCCCTTGCAGTTGGTTGCCGTCCTTTAAACGCTGTATATTTACCCTTTATCGCATATTTGATGTTTGTAAATTTACGCAAAAATGAGATAAAATTAGGAGTTGCAATTCGAAAGTTTTATTGGTGGATTATACCACCACTCGTTGTCGGTGTTTTTTATATGTGGCTTAATTATGCCCGATTTGGTAATGTTTTCGAATTTGGACACAATTATTTGCCCGAATTTGCAAAAGAGAGCGTGAACGGACAATTTCATTTGTCGTATATAAAAGAAAACTTAGTGAGAATGTTTAGACTTCCTGAACTCGCTGACGGGAAGCTGGTCTTTCCTGAATTTGACGGAGTTGCCTTTTGGCTTGTAAGTCCAATTTTTATTGGCTTTGTCATATACTTTTTTAAGAATATTCGAAAAAATATAAAAAGCCCCGAAGTTATAATGACGATTATATTAATCGCACTTCATATTCTGCTTTTATGCGCACATAAAACGCTGGGCGGTTGGCAGTTTGGAAACCGATACACCGTTGATACTTTGCCGTGTTTGGTGTTCGGACTTGCGTACATGCTAAAAACGGATAAGGCAAATTTAGAATGGTTAATGACCCCTCTTTTATTCTGGGGAACCTGTGTAAACCTTGTGGGAACAATTCTATTGGTATTGTAAACTATGAGGAGTCGGGAAATATTTTCCGACTCCTCATAGTTTTTTTAAGCCAAAAACAGAAACTTAAAACAAAAGGGATAATTTCTACAAATAAAAAGAGTAAATATACAAAAAATACTTGCAATCATCTTTAAGTTGTGCTATACTATTAAAGCGTTTGAAAAAAATCAAATAGCACAAATACACACGCTTTGTGATTTTATAGGAGTTGCCGCATCCATGACGGTCCCTGTAAGAGTTGACCACGGCGGAGGTATATAAACTATGGAGGTGTAAAAATCATGGGAGTAATTCAAATGAAACAATTACTTGAAGCAGGTGTTCATTTCGGACATCAAACTCGCCGTTGGAATCCTAAGATGGCTGAGTACATTTTTACTGAAAGAAACGGTATTTACATTATCGATCTTCAGAAGACTGTTAAAAAGATTGAAGAAGCGTACTATTTTGTACGTGACATCGCCGCTGATGGCGGTTCAGTTCTTTTTGTCGGTACAAAAAAACAGGCTCAAGATGCTATTAAAGAAGAAGCTGCACGTACCGATATGTATTATGTTAATGCTAGATGGTTAGGTGGTATGCTTACAAACTTTAAAACCATTAAAAAGAGAATAAACAGACTTTTCCAACTTGAAAAGATGGCTGAAAACGGAACTATGGACTTGTTGCCTAAGAAAGAAGTTTTAAAGCTTAACTTAGAGCAAGAAAGACTTGAAAAGTTCCTTGGCGGTATCAAAAACATGAAAGATGTTCCGTCTGCTATATTCATCGTTGACCCTAGAAAAGAAAAGAATGCTATTTTAGAGGCTCATAAGCTTGGTATCCCGGTAATCGCTATTGTTGATACAAACTGCGACCCTGAAGAGGCTGACTATCCAATACCTGGTAACGACGACGCTATCCGTGCCGTAAAACTTATTGTTACAACAATGGGTAACGCTATCCTTGAAGGTAAGCAGGGCGAAGAAAACGCCGCTGAAGATACTTCTGCTAAAGAAGTTAATTTGGACATGCTTGATGACTAATTGCGAATTTCAGTTATAAAATATCGTTTGAAAGGAAGTTTTAAAATGGCATTTACAGCACAAGATGTAAAAAAACTTAGAGAAATGACAAGCTGCGGAATGATGGATTGCAAAAAAGCACTCACTGAAACCGACGGCAATATGGAAAAAGCAGCAGAATTTTTAAGAGAAAAGGGACTTGCAACTGCCAACAAGAAAGCCGGCAGAATTGCAGCTGAAGGTCTTGTTGAATCGTTTGTTTTTGGAAACGTTGGTGTCGTTGTTGAGGTTAATTCCGAAACTGACTTTGTTGCTAAAAATGAAAAGTTTTGTAATTTCGTTCATGCAATTGCTGAAACTATTGCTAACGAAAACCCTGCTGATGTTGACACTCTTAAAAACCTCACTCTTTCGGGTGACACACAAACTGTTGGTGAGGCTCTTATCGAAAAGATTGCTACGATTGGTGAAAACATGAACCTTCGTCGTTTTGAAAGATTTGAAGGAGTCAATCAAGCTTATGTTCATGGTGGCGGCAGAATCGGTGTTTTAGTTAACTTTGACGTTGCTGACACGACAAAAGCTAGCACTCCTGAATTTTTAGAAATGGCTAAAAATGTTGCAATGCAAATTGCCGCTGTTGCTCCTCGTTATATAAGAGAAGAAGAAATTCCTGCGGATGTTGTTGAAAAAGAGAAGGAAATTCTTAAAGCACAAGCGCTTAATGAAGGCAAACCAGTTGCTATCGTTGAAAAAATGATTGTTGGTCGTATTAAGAAGTTCTTCAAGGAAATTTGCCTTGTTGATCAAGCTTATGTTAAAGACCCTGACGTTACAATTGCTAAGTATGTTGCCAACGTTGCAAAAGAACTTGGAACTGATATTTCAATTGCAAAATTTGCTCGTCTTGAAAAAGGCGAAGGTCTTGAAAAGAGACAAGATGATTTTGCGGCAGAAGTTGCTTCAATGACAGGTAAGTAAAATAAAGCTTATAAAATTCCCCTATTCCGTTACGGAATAGGGGAATTGTTTTATATAGATAAATATTGTGCATTTGCATATTTTACAAGTTTTGTTCTAAATTTTACGAAAGTCGCTGCCTAACCGCTTCATATAATAAAACTCCAGCGGCGACGGATGCGTTTAACGATTGTGTTTCGCCAAGCATAGGAATTTTTACGACAAAATCACAGGTTTCTCTAACCAAGCGGCTTATCCCTTCCCCTTCACTGCCTATTACTATCCCTAATGGACCTTTTAGGTCGCATTCATAGTGCATTTGAGTTCCGCTAAGGTCAGTACCAACAATCCACAAGCCCTCTTTTTGGAGGCGTTTTATGGTTTGAGTGATGTTTGGAACTTTTGCAACACGTGTGTATTCAATAGCTCCGGCAGAAACTTTTGAGACTGTAGAGTTTAGGGAAACGCTACGATTTTTAGGAATAATGACACCGTGTGCCCCTGCGGCGTTTGCCGTACGAATAATACTTCCTAAATTATGGGGATCTGTAATGCCTTCTGCAATAACGATAAATGGCTTTTCGCCTTTTGCGATTGCATAATTTAAAATATCATCAACTTCAACATACTTTTGTGCCGCAACGTATGCGACAACGCCTTGATGATTTTCGCCCTGGACGATTGCATCAAGGCGACGTTTATCAACAACCTGATATTGAATATTCCGACTTTTTGCTAGATTTAATATTTTGCCTAGCTGAGTATGACGAATTTCGTCCTGCACAAGGATTTTATCAATTTCACGACCATGTTCCAAGGCTTCTATTATTGGATTTCGACCGTATATTTTATCGTTATTTGAAGATTCATCTTCATTATTCGGGCGATCGCTAACGAGTTCGTGACGTCTTTGAGTTCGCTTCGCATTACGATTGGCGTTTTTATTTTCGCCTTTGTTCGTAGGTCTGTTAGGCATATTTGTTTCCTCTTTTCTAAGATATCTGCATTTATTAAGATTTATTATCTTGATATCATACCATATATACAAGAAAATTTCAACTGTTTTATGAGTTGTACTTAATTAATATAAATTGCAATATAAAATGACCACTTTTTTTAAAACATTTAAAGTTAAGACGTCACATTGATTTTTAGCAGCCTCTCGAGAAATTGCCCACGAATTTTTTGTGGCTGATTATTTTTGTTCAACAGTTGTAACGATTTTGTTTATTCCCTTTTTTATCTCATATTTTATAGACGGAATTTGAGTTTTTGGATAGATTAAATTTGTGTTTGGCACCGCATTTATCACACATCCTTCGCCATTTTCGCTCTTCACCTTGCATAGAGAAAAGTCGTTACATGCAACGGCAAAGCCCTCCACCGCATCACATTTGAAGTTAAACCTTTCATCGTCTGCTACTGCAAATCCACAATCATACGCACTGCAATCATATTCACTTAAAATATCATGAAAGCGTTTATGTCCATTTTCGCAAGGTACAATTGTGGTTTTTACCGTTATTCCTTCAAGAGGTATCCATGTTGAAGTTATTTTATCATCAACAATTTTAAAATCTTCAATATTAGTACGCACAAATATGTTGCCAAATATTTCAAAAGCAAGCATGCTATCAGTTGCCGCCTCGTCTAAATTTCTCAAAGACCGTGGAACGCTAAATCCAAACTTTGTACTATATGCAAACTTTGAATATTTTTCAGACATATGCACATGTCCCGGGAGGCAGGCAAACCCTGATGGAAAAGCTATCACATTATTCGTATCCCGTGAAACAACCATATCCGCATATTTAAGCGTTTTTAAGTGAGCAAGTTGCGGAAGTTCAAGAGCGTCCGCACTCCAAAATTCGTGATTATCCGAAAGTGCAAGTACCGCAAAAGATTTTAATGCCCAATAAGGCGACCCCGGTGCATTATAACGTTCCGCCATATTTAGGTTTGGATATTTATATCCAATAGTTAATATTTCCGCATTATCAAAAATCGGCGACTTTAACCAATCGTTCAAGTTTCGAGTAATAAGGCCTTTAATCACGCCAATTGGGAAAACCTCCACTCCTGCATACACGCACGCACTCCAAAAAGCAGTCTGTGCAAAGCGATAGGTAAGTGAACGACCATATGGAATTCCTGCACCGTTTTCATCAAACCAATAAACAAAATCAAGAGCAAACTCTTTCGCTCTCGTCTTAAACAGTTCGCATCTTTCCTTATCCTCGTTTTCCATAGCCTTTGCATATATTAGGCTATAAAAATGTATGGCAAACGAAATGTAATAATCCTTATTTCCTAAATGACCATCTTTATACCATCCACCGCCAATATAAAAACTTTCTAAAAACGAAAGTCCGTGTTCGATAACGTCTCGGCTATATTCCTCGCCCACATTTTTCAGTCCCACGTTAACCAAAACCGCAAACATTTTCCAGTTATTCGGGTAGCAAGAATGTTCATTTATTTGACGCATCCACGAGGAAAAATTCGCCTTTTGAGAATCGTTAAGTGGATTCCAGACCTTTTCGGGTGCAGTAATTAAAGCATATCCCAAAGCCGCCATCTCAACCATTTTTTGGTCATTGTCCGTAACGTCACCCCAATATTCAGGCGACATTTTATCAGTCCCTGAAATTATTCCCTTTAGATATATTTCTTCAAGCTCTTTGTCATGATTCCCGCCTGCCCAAAGTGGAGAAAGTCCCCAAAGTGGGCGTGAAAACGCCTCCATTGTACTAGTACGCCTGCTATACATTGCAGCCGTTTCGCCAATATTAAGTTTTGCACAGCCATCACTGTATCGTGATTTTAATGGATTAACAAGCTTTAAAAGAGCTTCTTTAAAGTCGTTTTTAGTTTTAAGATTTATCATTTTTATCACTCCATTTTTCTATTATCTTCGTCTCCGTATTTTCCATTTTTCCCATTTTTTCTATTTTCCGTTCTTATATCATCTCTGTATTGACTAGGTGACACCCCTATACGTTTTTTAAACATTCGAACAAAGTTGTTGTATGTCCCAAATCCTGCCTTTTCTGACACCACGCTGACCTTTTCGTTGGTGTTTCGAAGAAGGTCTTGTGCTACATCTATACGATATTGGGAAATATATTGTGAAAACGCTATTCCTGTTGCCTTTTTAAACAAAGTCGAAACATATGACGCACTAAGGGACATTTCTTCCGCAATGGT
>JAVXFE010000039.1:0-271 GCA_036658075.1 Oscillospiraceae bacterium | reverse complement strand
CGCTATAATTTTCTTTTATATACATAACGACATAATTTCGGACAGCATCGACGCGGTTTTCTTTTATTAAGTCACCCTCTAACGTTGTATAAAGCTTTTTAAAATAATCTTTAAGTACGTCTATTCTAAGTTCGTGATTTATTATATTTTCTGAAATTTGCTCACCATTTCCTATTTTTTGCCTTAAAGTTGTATATACACTGCTTATTGTTATAATTACACTATGCATATACACATTTGGGACACCATAGTTTCGTTTGAATATATCCTG
>JAVXFE010000038.1:0-10796 GCA_036658075.1 Oscillospiraceae bacterium | reverse complement strand
AAGGGTTGCGGAAATATCGCACAATCATAATACATTTTTTGTATCAAAAAAATTGCCAACGTTTACTTGACACTAACACCCCATCAATATGAGTTGACAGAATGCACATATAGGATTATAATTATAATATTAACTATTAGAAAAGAGGTTTTTACATGAGTGAAGAATGCACACACGATTGTTCATCTTGCGGTGAGAGCTGTAATGAACGAACAGAAGATTTTGATTTTAGAGTTGCACCACATAGCATGAGTAACATAAAAAAAGTTATTGGCGTTGTTAGTGGAAAAGGTGGAGTTGGAAAATCGCTTATTACTTCAATGCTTGCGGTAGCAATGCAGAGCAAAGGCTTTAAAACCGCCGTACTCGATGCCGATATTACCGGTCCATCTATTCCAAAAATGTTTGGGATTACCGAAATGGCTAACGGAAGCGACCTAGGAATTATTCCCGTTAAAACCAAAACTGGGATTGATATCATGTCGATAAATTTACTCCTTGACGATCCAAACGCTCCTGTTATTTGGCGTGGACCTGTTATTGCAGGTACAGTAAAACAATTTTGGTCAGATGTAATTTGGGAAGATGTTTCGTACATGTTTGTAGATATGCCACCGGGTACAGGAGATGTTCCTTTAACCGTGTTCCAATCGTTACCAATTGATGGAATTGTTATCGTTACATCGCCACAAGAGCTTGTCTCTATGATTGTTGGAAAAGCAGTAACAATGGCAAAAATGATGGATATTCCAATAATCGGGGTGGTTGAAAACATGAGCTATGTTGAATGCCCGGACTGCGGAAAGCGTATTGACGTTTATGGCGAAAGTAAAATTAATGACGTTGCAAAAGAGCATGACATAGAAGTTTTAGCACAGCTCCCAATCGATCCTAAAATCGCATCACTTTGCGACAATGGCGACATTGAAAGTGTTGATTTTTCTAGGCTTACAAAGGCCATAAATAAAATCTTATAGAACTCTCGCCAAAGCCCCCGTCCGCAAATGCGGACGGGGGCTTTTCATAATACTTCCTCTTTCCTAATAACATATATTTTGCGAAAGTTTGATAAAATTCACTATGTTATAAATACAATAATAAATACGATAAAAATCCTTGATTTATTGTTTGTTTTGGTATATAATAAATTTGCTGGGGGAACCTTTTGGTTGAGATGGGCTTTTTGCCTGACCCTTTGAACCTGATTCGGCTAAAACCGACGTAGGAAAGCACTATATAATTATATATTATTAAGTGCTTGTTTTTAACGAGCGCTTTTTTGTTTGTCAAAATGCAAAAACCATCATTTTGACTTTTATAAGTAAAAAATTTAGAAAACGAAAGGTATTATTATGAATTACACAACTCAAATGGATGCCGCAAGAAAAGGAATTATTACACCACAAATGGAAACCGTAGCTAATAAAGAAAGCCTCGACGTCGAAGTCCTACGTGAACGTGTCGCAAGAGGAACGGTGGCTATACCGGCAAATAAAAACCACAAAAGCCTTAGTCCAGAAGGTATCGGTGAAGGTTTAAGAACTAAAATAAACGTAAACCTTGGAATATCACGTGATGCCGCCGATGTCGAAAAAGAGCTTGAAAAAGTTCGCACCGCCATTAATATGAAGGCGGAAGCTATTATGGACTTATCGAATTATGGAAAGACTCGTGAAATGCGTCATAAGATTGTTGACATGTCCACCGCAATGCTCGGAACGGTTCCTATTTATGATGCAATAGGATACTGTGAAAAAAAGTTAAAAGATATTTCAAAAGATGACTTTATGCGAGTTGTTCGTCAGCACGCCGAAGACGGTGTAGACTTTATGACAATCCATGCAGGGATAAACCGTGCCACAGCTCAAAAAGTAAAGGATAACAAACGTCGAACGAATATTGTTTCTCGTGGTGGAGCTTTGCTTTTCGCATGGATGGAAATGACAGGAAACGAAAATCCATTTTTTGAATATTATGATGAAGTTCTTGACATTTTAGCTGAATATGACGTTACTATTAGTTTAGGCGATGCGTGCCGTCCGGGGTGTATCGATGACGCTAGTGATACCTCACAGATTCACGAGCTTTTAGTTTTAGGAGAACTTACAAAACGTGCTTGGGAGAAAAATGTCCAGGTTATGGTTGAAGGTCCCGGGCATATGGCTATTAATGAGATTGCCGCAAATATGATTCTTGAAAAAAGGCTTTGCCATGGTGCGCCATTTTATGTCTTAGGTCCATTAGTAACAGATGTTGCACCTGGATATGACCACATAACAGCCGCTATCGGCGGAGCGATTGCGGCCGCAAACGGCGTTGACTTTTTATGCTATGTCACCCCGGCAGAGCATTTAAAGCTACCTGACCTTGACGATATGAAAGAGGGAATTATTGCCACACGCATTGCCGCACACGCAGGGGATATTGCAAAAGGTGTAAAAGGCGCACGTGAATGGGATAATAAAATGAGCGACGCCAGACGTGCCATCGACTGGGAAGAGATGTTTAGCCTTGCTATGGACCCCGAAAAACCTCGTCGCTATAGAAAAAACTCAACCCCGAGAGAAGAAAACACTTGTACCATGTGCGGAGAGCAATGTGCCGTAAAGAATATGAATAAGATTTTAGGCGGAGAAGATATCGGAATATAAAAATATTAAATAATATATATAATATAAGGAAGATACAAGGAAGATACTATGAAAAATTTACTCACAATTGCGGGTTCTGATTCTTGTGGCGGTGCAGGGATTCAGGCAGATATAAAAACTTTTTCAGCACATGGGTGTTATGCCATGAGTGTAATCACCGCCATCACCGCCCAAAACACCGTTGCCGTAAACGCCGTTTTGGATACAACTCCTGAAATGATAAAAGAACAGCTTGATGCCATTTTTACAGATATCAGAGTTGATGGCGTAAAAATCGGAATGGTTTCTGCCGCTCCCGCCATAAAAGTTATCGTTGAGGGAATTAAAAAATACGCACCGCCAATCGTGGTGGTTGACCCTGTAATGGTTTCAACAAGCGGCTTTAATTTGCTAAATCCAGCCGCCATAGATACTTTAATCCACACGCTCCTTCCACGTGCTACTATTATTACGCCAAACATTCCGGAGGCTGAAATCCTAGCAAATATGAAAATAAGAACCACTGCCGATATTGAAACTTCCGCAAAGATAATACATGGTATCGGTGCAAAGTATGTCCTTATCAAGGGCGGACATATGCCGAATGATGCAAATGACCTGCTTTATGACGGCACTAATATGCACTGGATTCACGGCACACGAATAGCCACAAAAAACACGCACGGAACAGGCTGTACATTATCCTCTGCCATCACTGCTAATTTAGCAAATGGAATGAATATTCTTGAGTCCGTTTCGGCGGCAAAAGAGTATGTAAAACACGCTATTGAAAATTCAATATCCTTAGGTCACGGCTGTGGCCCTACAAATCACTTTTATAAATACTTCGGAGGTAACAATGACTAATATTGCAAAACTTGATACAGAAATGCTAGAAAAGGTAATACGTACATTAAATAAGGTAAAGAGTGAAAAACCGCTTGTGCATTGTATCACAAATAGAGTTACCATTGGCGACTGTGCAAACATGCTTCTTGCAATGGGTGCCTCACCAATAATGGCCGAGGACGACCGAGAGGTTCAAGAAATCGTCAGCATATGCAACGGACTGGTTTTAAACATGGGTATCGCAATGACCGACCCAATCGTTCGTGCCATGAAGCTTGCAGGAGCAAAGGCAAAAGAACTTAATATTCCAATAATATTTGACCCTGTCGGTGCTGGTGCCTCACGCATTAGAAACGAAATGGTAACTATGATTTTAAACGATATTAAGCCTGATGTAATCCGTGGAAACATGTCCGAAATAAAAGCGGTTTCTGGCTATACTATAGAATCCAAAGGGGTTGACGCCTCTGCAAACGATGTGGTAACAACTGAAAACATGCACGAACTCGGTAATATGGTAAAAGACCTTGCCTCAAAATATTCGTGCGTGGTTTGTGCAACAGGTGAAACGGATATTATCTCAAATGGAAAAGACGTTCATTTTGTAAAAAATGGTCATAAAATGTTATGTGATGTTACGGGGACAGGTTGTATGTGTTCTGCAATGACTGGAGCCACTTGTGCAGTCGGCGACAACTTAGTTGGAGCGATTGCGGCAGTTGTTCAGCTTGGCTTAGCAGGTGAATACGCTCAAAATTATGTAGATTCTGAAAACAGCGGTATTGGAACTTTCCGCATAAAGCTTTTAGATTATATATATACATTAAGTGATGACGAGTTTAACAAAGGGGGCAAAGTCTATGGTGGATAAAAAGAATATTGACTACTCTTTATATTTGGTAACCGACACGGATTTGTGTCCCCGTGAAGACTTGCTTGATACGGTTTTAAATGCCATAAACGGTGGCGTAAGCCTTGTACAACTCCGTGAAAAGGATATAAGCTCTCGTGAATTTTATAACGAAGCCCTTGCAATAAAGAAAATAACGGATGCTAAAGCAGTCCCCCTTATTATTAATGATAGATTAGACATCGCCTTAGCTATCGATGCCGATGGATTACATATTGGACAAACCGACCTCCCTGCCACTGTGGCAAGGCGAATTTTAGGGAACGATAAAATTCTTGGATTATCCGCAAGCAATGTAGATGAGGCAAAAAAGGCAGTTTTGGACGGTGCAGATTATCTTGGCGTTGGGGCCGTTTTTCCAACAACCACAAAAAAAGACGCCCATGATGTAGGTGTAGAAATGCTTAAAGATGTACGAAAAATCATTAAGGTTCCAATTGTAGGAATCGGCGGAATAAATGTAGAAAATCTTCCGCAAATTTACGGAACGCATATCGATGGAATTTCAGTTATTTCCGCAATCATGGGAAAATCTGACCCATATTCAGCCTCAAAACAATTAAAGGAAATGGTAAAAAACTTATGATAAATTTTAAAGCGGCTATATTTGACCTAGACGGAACCTTATTAAACTCAATGTGGATTTGGGAACGTTTGCTTATTGATTTTTTAGCTGATTTGGGTTATGAAACACCCCCTGAAGTACTATCTAAAGTTACCTTTATGACGCTTAAACAAAGTTCTGAATATGTTCGTGATGAATTTAATTTGGGTATGACGGCTAAAGAAATTTGCACGATGTGGACGAATATGGTCTATGATTTTTATGCTAAAAAAGTTATACCAAAGCCCGGTGCCGAAGAATATTTAAAGTATCTTAAAGAAAACGGAATAAAAATTGGGATTGCCACCGCATGTGCAAAAGATTTATGCGAGGTGGCACTTAAAAACACCGGACTTTTAAAATACATCGATTCTATCACATATGCAGACGAAGTCGGTCGTGGAAAAGGCAGTCCTGAGGTGTATATTGAAAGTTTGCGGCGGCTTAACGAAACCGCTGAAAATTCCATGCTTTATGAGGATATTCTTACCGCTCTCCGAACCGGAAAAAGTATCGGAATGTCCGTCACCGCCGTTGAAGATGACTGTGCCAAATTCGAGAGAAACGAACTTAAAAACGAGGCAGATTTATACATAAAAGATTTTTTAGAATTATTATAAAATTAAATTATATTATAAAATTAAATCAAAAGGAGCGATTATAATGATTGATATAAAAGCGATGTTCGACATGTCCTATGGCGTATATATAGTGTCAAGCCTTGACGATTTACGCCCTGTAGGATGCATTGTTAATACAGTTTTCCAAATTACTGCAAATCCGATGACTGTAGCGATTTCTGTTAACAAGGATAATTATACCGAGGATTGTATTCGTAAAAACGGACACTTTGCCGTTTCGACAATTTCTGAAAAAACTCCACAGTCCATAATTGGAACTTTTGGCTTTCAGAGTAGCCGTGACACGAATAAGTTTGAGGGCCTTAAAAGTCGCACTGTCCAAAATGATTTGCATGTCATAACTGAAGAAACTTGTTCTTACATAACCTGCAAGGTTTTAAAAGAAGTCGACACTTTAACCCATACCATTTTTATCGGCGAAGTTATAGAGGCAGAAAAGTTAACTGAAAACCCACCAATGACATATGCGTATTATCATAAAGTTAAGGGCGGAAAGACGGCCAAAAACGCACCAACATATGTTGCTGAAGATATTAAAGATGGATATGTTTGTAACATATGCGGATACAAATTTGATGGCACAAAAGAGGATTTAGAAAATTTACCGGAGGATTGGAAATGCCCAATTTGCGGTCAGGATAAATCACATCTAAAAGCTCAAGAGTAGTAAAAACAAGCATGACACAGGCGATTTTTACAGCCCGTGTCATGCTTTGTTAATTAAAGGATTTGAGTTCACGAATAATGTGGTCATAACGCGTCTGGGCTTTTCGCAACTCATATATATAAATATCGACAACATCAGGGTCTGAAACGTTTTCAAAATTCTGCATGGCAGATTGCACGTCACGTTTTGCACGATTTGCATCTAACTCTAATTCGTGATACGCCACTGTGTTTTTAGGGTTTACGATTGCTGAAGCTTTCAAGAAAATTCCCCCTTAAAAATTTAATATATTACTTAGTATAGTCAGATTTTTTATTAACATTCAAGAAAAACACAATTAATATCGCCAGATTCTTTAATTTCTAAAAAAGTTTTAAAACTTTACAAAAAGTTAATACTATTCATGAAAATTATGCTATAATAATCAGATAGAACGATTTTTACCAAAAAATATACGATAATCTTGAAAAGGTGTGGTGAAATATATGAAAAATAATACCATTTTAATCGTTGACGATGAAGTTAATATTTGCGAATTAATACGACTTTATGTAGAAAAAGAAGGATACACCGCCGTAATCGCAACCGACGGTCAACAGGCACTGGATAAATTCAAAGCCTCTTCCCCTGACCTTATACTGCTTGACGTTATGCTTCCAATCAAAGATGGCTGGCAAGTATGCCGTGAAATCCGTGGAAATAGTGAAGTTCCGATTATCATGCTAACCGCAAAAGGTGAAACTTTTGATAAGGTTTTGGGTCTTGAACTCGGTGCCGACGATTATATCGTAAAACCCTTTGAACCAAAAGAACTTATTGCACGTATGAAGGCAGTTTTAAGGCGTAGCGAATCTCGTGGAACTAATAACGAAAACGCTGAAGGCGAAATTAAATTTGATGGCCTTACTATAAACCAATCCACTTATGAAATTTATCTCGGCGACAAAAAGGTTGAAATGCCACCAAAAGAATTTGAACTTTTGCACTTTTTAGCACAGCACCCAAACAAGGTGTTTACACGTGACCAGTTGCTTGACGAAATTTGGGGTTATGAATTTTTTGGCGATTCCAGAACTGTTGACGTTCACATTAAAAGGATTCGAGAGAAAATTGAATGTGAGGGCAAAAATTGGCAGCTTAAAACGGTCTGGGGCGTAGGCTATAAATTCGAACTTCAAGACAGATAACAGGAGGACGAAATGAAAATATTTGGAAAAACTATTTTTTCAAGAGTTTTTATGATAAATCTTGCCTCTGTCCTTGTTGGAATTGTTATCTTAGGCTCTCTTCAAATGATATTAATAACCAACTATATCACTAAGCAAAATGAAGAAAGCCTTAGTAAAAACGCCGATTCCATTGTTAATCTTATTAATAATGAAATTTCACTCGATAGCCTCTCTTCAATCTTGCGTGGATTTTCAAAAAGCAGTAACACGCATATACTTGTTTTAGACAACGAAAGCAACGTGCTTCTTAACACTCGTGAGAGTGGATTTATTGACAAGGATGTAAAAAGTCTTTCAAAGGAATATAGTAAAGACGTCATCTCAGGCAAACGCAATAGCATTATGGGTACAATGGGCGGCCTATTTAATCAGTCGATGTTTACCCTACAAGTTCCGATTTTTAGGCCAACTGATAACGCAATAATGGGCGCTGTTCTTATAAGCACACCTATTCCGGAACGCCAAAAAATGAACATGGAACTTTTTAGAATACTTCTTTTTTCTGCGGCAGTAGTTTTCATCGTTTCTTTTTTGCTTTCATATATGTTAGCTAGAAAACTTTCTGACCCAATTAAGAGGATTGGCAAAACCGCAAAAGAGTTTGCAACAGGAAAGTTTACAGCACGAGCTGATTTAACCGAGGCAGATACTCAAATAATGGAAATTTCCGAACTTGCAGAAACCTTTAACAACATGGCGTATGAGCTTGAAAAGTTTGAGGATATCCGAATGAGCTTTATATCAAATGTGTCACATGAATTGCGAACACCAATGACAACTATTAGCGGATTTATCGATGGAATTCTTGACGAAACGATTCCGCCGGATAAACAGTCGCAATATTTAGAAATTGTACGCTCGGAGATTGTCAGACTATCAAAATTAGTAAACACCTTCCTTGATATAACTCGTATGAAATCTGATAAAATGGCAATAAACCGCACAAACTTTGATATAAACGAGGTTATTCGACTTACAATAATCAGCTTTGAGAAAAAGCTTGAAGCTAAAAACATCAATGTTAACCTTGAGTTCGGTACAAACAGTTGTTATGTAAAAGCGGACTCTGATACCATTAAAATTGTCTTGACAAACTTGATTGATAACGCTATTAAGTTCACAAACGACGGCGGAGACTTGACAATTTCAGTAACCACGAAGCTACACGATGTCTTTGTTTCGGTCAAAAATACAGGAGTTGGAATCCCCGAAAATCAACAACACTTTATTTTTGAACGTCTTTACAAAGTAGACAAATCCAGAGCAATGAATCGTGAAGGCACGGGCATTGGCTTGTATTTGGTAAAAAGCGTTATACAGGCACACGGAAAAGAAATAAAAGTAAATAGCGTTGAAAACGAATACGCTGAATTTGTGTTTAACCTTAGCCGTGGAAAAGCACCAAACGGCAGAGGTGAAAACCGTGGTGATATCGAAATCGAATAAAACTTTATCGCCTTAATATTCGACCATGGTCACATAAAGGACATACATTTTCTGTATGTCCTTTAGTCTTTAAATCCCATAAAAACGCTGGTTTTTGGACTTTTTTTATTTTAATTTTAAAAGTTTTTAAAAAAATATTGTTGAAACTTCTTTTACATATTATTCATATTTTCGCCACAAGTCGAGTGTATAATAAGATTATCAAATAAACGAAGTGCTTAAAAACACTTTGAAGAATTATATAGGAGGAATTTTTTATGAGCGATTTTAAAAGAGACGATTTTGAAAACAATAATTTTGAAGGAAACCCCGAAACACAAAACACTTCAAACAATTTTGGAAGTTATAACCAATATGGTAATTCCATGAATAATAATCCGCAATCTCCACTACAAAACAACCCACAACCTACACAAAATTTTACCGGTGCCGACCAAACACAAAATATTGATACAAATAAAATCAACATTGACCTAGGCGCAGGAAATTTTCAAAACCACAACAACGCACAATCAGATTCTCCTGAAGATATACCGGCTTTGATACGAAAGGTTCCATATAATGAACACGTTAAAAAAGAAAAAACAAAACTGAGCCGGCGTGTAATTGCCGCAATCGTTGCATTAACGCTCATAAACGTTGCCGCAATGGGTGGAATGTTTGCCGCTGGTCGCATGTTTGGCGATAAAAACGACAAAATTGCCTCAAAAGATTCGCTTGTTGAATCACTTCAATCTGAAAAATCAAGCGAGAATACAAAGGATGCCGTAAACACCGCAAAAACTCCCAGTGATGAACTCGAAACCACCGAAATTGCAAAAAAAGTTGGACCTGCCGTTGTTGGTATCACCAGCATTGTCAAAGGTCAAATGAACTTGTTTGGCGGTTCTACCGATGCTGCGGCAGAAGGTTCTGGAATCATACTTAGTGCAGATGGCTATATCGTTACAAACAACCACGTTGTAGAAGGCGCTACATCTGTACAGGTTACACTTAATACTGGTGGCGAATATGAAGCAAAAGTTATCGGCGCTGATGTACAAACTGATTTGGCTGTTATAAAAATTGAGCCAAAAGAAGAACTTACGGTTGCAACTCTCGGTGATTCATCTAAAGTTGAAATTGGTGAAAGAGCTATTGCTATCGGTAATCCAATGGGACTTGAATTTTTTGGAAGCGTTACACAAGGTATCGTTAGTGCAATTAACAGAAATATTCAAATTGATGGTCGTAATATGAACTTGATTCAAACTGACGCTGCTATTAATTCTGGAAATTCCGGTGGTGCTTTAGTAAATGGTCATGGTGAAGTTGTTGGCATAAATTCCGTAAAGGTATCAACCACGGGCGTTGAAGGCATGAGCTTTGCTATTCCAATCTCTGAAGCAAAGCCTATTATTCAAGATTTGTTAGAACACGGATACGTTAAAGGAAGACCAATTATTGGCATTGCTACTCGTGACGTAAACGAATATATGTCTAAATCTTATGAGTGGCCTATGGGCGCACAGGTTATGGAAATAACATCGCAAAGTGCTAAAGATGCAGGATTAGAACAAGGCGATATCATTACTGCTGTCGACGGAAAAGAAATTAAAACAGGTGAAGAACTAACAAAAATTAAGGATGAACATGTTCCGAATGATGTTTTAACTCTTGATGTTTACAAATATTCAAATGGTGCAAAAACACAAATTAAAGTAACCCTTCAAGAACAACTCCCAGGTTAAAAAAAACGACTGATTCTCCCCAGTTTCAGACAAACGAGATATTGGAAATTTAAATTTCCAATATCTCGTTCTTTTTTTATTATTCACGGA